>WGDQ01000657.1 GCA_015493185.1 Planctomycetaceae bacterium | reverse complement strand
GTGTGCTCCATGCCTTTCAGAATGCGGACGCGGCACGAACCACACTGCCCGAAACCGTGGCAGTTCAGGTATTTGTGAATTCCCGGGTAAAGCTGCACGCCCGCCTCTTTGGCGACCTTGCGCAGATTCGAGCCTTCGGGTACCTGGACCTGTTTTTTTTCCTTCGTGAAATTGACGATCGCCATTCGCTTTTCCCAATGAGTCGGTTTCTTCTGCTCTTCGTATTCGTTGCAGGAAAACAGGAGAATAAGGCGAAGCGGGTGGATTGCCCCGTTGCCTGAACGTCTCGCCGTGCCATCACGCCGCAAAGCTTAACATTCTCGCGGCCCGAACCCAAGATGCCTGTGCTGGCCACGACTCTTTTCTTTTTTTCCGCAGGTTCTGGCCCGAGGGCCACGATTGGGCGGGTTCGCGGGGCATTTCCAAAGAAAACGGGCGGTCTCCAAAGAAAAAAGAGCGGTGATCGCGGCCGATAGCTCAACGGCGGGCGCGGGTCAACTTCCGTTGGCCTGTCGATCGTTTGTGTGGCCCGACTGAAAGAGGGCCTGAACCGGCTCTTGAAGACCCAGACCGCGGGCGGCGATCAAGAATGTTGCGATCGCCGCACCTAGCGGAACCGCCACGCGCAGCGCTCGCTGCGACATGGCTGGCCCAGCAGGCAGATATTCCAGCACCAGCCAGACGACCGCGGCCATGATCGCAGACGCCAGCAAAGAGCGCCCCGCTGTGTGCCAGAGACGTTGCCACCCGAGCGGGCCATGTCGCCAGGAAAAGAGCAGGCTCAGCACGACAACCTGGGTGGCGGCACCGATCGCGGTGGCCAGCCCCAGCCCGCGTTCGGCCAGCGGCCACACCAAGAGCAAATTGAGTGAAAGATTGAGCCCGACCGTCCACGTGCCCACGCGCACCGGAGTTTGGGCATCGCTGAGGGCATAAAATCCTCGCACGATGACCGGCAGCGTGCAGTAGGCCCAAACGCCGACGCCATAGCATGCGATCACTTGGGCCGTGCGATGGGCATCGCTCAAGGAAAAGGCCCCGTGGGCCAGCAACAGACGCGTCAGCGGTTCGGCCAGTAGCATCAGCCCGACCGATGCGGGAATGCCCCAGCAGAGCACGAGTCGGATGCCGAGCGTCAGATCATTTTGCAGGCTTTCGTGGTCGCGCCGGGCGGCATGACGGCTGAGCAGCGGGAAAATGGCCGTGGCGACAGCCAGCCCCAACACCCCGATGGGAAACTGATAGAGCCGCTCGGCGTACCAGATTGCCGCGGCCGCTCCATCTTGCATCGGATAGGCCACGCGGTGCGCAAGCCAGCCGATTTGCTGTGGCCCGTCGACCGGCGCCGCCAGCCCCCAGGCGATGAGGCTATCGAGCAGCGTGTTGATTTGCATTACGGCCAGCCCCACGACCATCGGGCCCATGCCGCGCCACACGCGTTTCAGGGAATCGGCCGTCGATGAGAAATCGAGCTGAAACCGATAGCCGGCATTTCGCAGGGCGATCCACTGCGCCAGCACCTGCGCCACGCCGGCCACCAGAATGGAAACGGCCAGTATCGTGGCCTGTTTGGGCTGATGGTTTGTTGTTGCGGCTGCCACGGCCGCACCGACGAGCCAGCAGATATTGAGCAGCGCCGGCGTGGCGGCCGCCACGCCAAAGCGCCGCAGCGCGTGCAACGAAGCCGCCAACTGAGCGGCCAGGCAAACCAGCAAAGTGTATGGCAACAGCAATGCCGTAAGACGCAGCACCATCTGGCCTCGTGCCGATGGTTGCAACCACGCGCCAAGCGCCCAAAGGATCAGCTCCCCGGCCAGCACGATGCCGGCCAGTGCGGTGCCCAGAAGCACGAATGTTGCTGAAAGTAGCTGCCAGGCCCGCTGCCGATCGTGTTCCAGTTCAGCGGTAAAAACGGGCAGGTAGCTCGCGGCCAGCGCGCCCTCGCCAAACAATCGGCGGAAGAGATTCGGAATGCGAAATGCCACGGCGAACGCATCCATGACGCCCCCGCCCGATAGTCCCAGAAGTGCGGCCGTGGCGATGTCGCGGGCCATGCCCAGCACGCGACTGGTCAGCGTGCCGAGGCCCGTTGCGCGAGCGCCCGAGAATAGTTGTCGGCGACCATCCATGATGGCCGGATCGTAGCCGCTGGCCCCGTGGCCGAAAAGGCGATGTGCGTCTTGCGGCGGCCCCTTCGGAGCGGCAACGCGAATTGCCGGGTGGTTCGATCAGTGGCCCAAGCGCGGCACGGCAATCGTTGCGAAGAGGGAGAGGCTGAGAGCAAGAAAGGGGGACGAGATGTGGATTCGGCCGCTGTTCGACGGACGTTCGGCACGTGTTCAGCAGGTTTTCATCGGCTGCTCCGCACCGGTTGGGTCGGGTGGTGTGAACGTCAGCGGGTGGGGGCAAGCGAGGGGCGGTGCCGAGTTTCGGCGGCGGATTCGGTGTTCCAGCGACCTCAGGCGTGCTGGCGGCCTTCGCAGATTTCGATACACTGACCATCCCAAAGCGGGAGATTTTTCGCTCAAACGCCCGAGGTGCCTCAGAGGCCCTTTGCGCTACGGTGTCGAGCTTTTTTTCACGGCACGAAAACACTTGTCCCCGAACCCAACGTCGTCGAGGCGTACGACGCGCGACCTCTTGATCGCAGGCCGGCGGTGTCGGCCACTCCGTCAGCCGAAGAGGCCGTCGACCCAACCGTTTCCACGGTGAGAGGATCAGTGAGACAAGAGGAAGAAAAGACTGCTCGGCCCAACCAGACCAGTCGCAGGCATCGTCGCGCATGCCTCGCGCTTTGGGCGACACAGACCCGACGAACGTTTGACCGCTGGCGGACAGAGTGATTTTTCCCCGACGGCAGGATGCTGTTGGGCGCTTCGATCCGCCAATTACCAGGAGCCAGCCACATGGCCGAGCGCAGCCGCTATCAAGAACAGATCATTCGCAACTATTACAAAAACCAAGGCACGCTGCGGCTAAGTCGTTTGCAAGAACTTGTGACCGAGCTTTACCTGGCCGAGGGCAAGGCACGCGCTCGATACTGGAAGCAGGCTGAAGCGGCGATGCGAAAACTCGACGTGCCCGAATCGCGAATCGCGCACATTGTTCGTGCCGACGATCCGCGTCTTCTGGCCAGTCTTGTCGAAGAGCTGCTCGGCCAGGAAGGCGGCTCGCGAGACTCGGGGAAAAGTAAAAAGGGAAAGGCGTAGCCCAGGTTGTTTGCTGTTGTGTGCTGCCGTGAGG
>WGDQ01000656.1 GCA_015493185.1 Planctomycetaceae bacterium | reverse complement strand
GTAACACTACGCCGCCCTGGTGGCAGTGCGTGGCGGCGCGGCAGCTCGGCCCGCCGGGGCGCGCGTTGGCGCAGGGCGTTTGGCGCCCCTCCATCCTAAACGAACCGAAACGAATGGCCGCAGCAGATAGCCGCCGTTCGATACGGCGCGGCGTGTGGCGGCGACGCCGTATCGGAGCTTGGCCGCGAGGTTTGGCCGCGGTTGGGGCGGGGCGACGAGCGGCACTGTGATGCCTCGCGTTTTACGTGCGGCGTTTGAGACGATGTGCCGGAACTGCATGGCGAAAACGTGATGTCCGACTTCCGAAACAGCCTGCTTCGTTTGTGGTCCGTCGTGCTGTGCGGATGGTGCCTTGCGGGGGCTGGCTGCACGGTCGGTCCGTCGCCGGGCGTGCCGGCCGTGATGTTGCCGAACCCCCTGCCGGTGCCGGCGGCCAATGCCGATGTGGTTTGGGAGCAACTGGTCGATGTGGTGGACGACTATTTCCGCATTCAGCGCGAAGAGCGGGTGCAACGGTTTGCCGACGTGGAAGTGGAAGGACGTATCGACACGTTTCCGGTTGTCGGTGCCACGTATCTCGAACCGTGGCGGCGCGACTCGGTGGGCCCTTTCGAGCGGACCGAGGCCACGTTGCAAACCATTCGCCGTCGGGCCACGGTGCGCGTGGTGCCCAGCGAGCAAGGTTATTTGATCGATCTAGCCGTGTTCAAAGAGCTGGAAGATTTGCAACAGCCTGAGTACGCGACCGCGGGGCGGGCCACGTTTCGCTACGATAGCTCGCTGAGGCGGTTGAATGAGCCGATCGGCGGCCAACCGCTGACGAAGGGGTGGATTCCGCTGGGGCGCGACCTGCTGCTCGAACAGCAGATGCTCGCCGCACTGCAAGCGCGGCTGGGGTATTTGCCCGTCGCGGCGCCGGCGACCTTCTGATCGATTCTCTGCCAGACCGCTTGGCTGGGCACTTCGCAACGCTTGGCTGGGCACTTCGGGCCGCTAGGCCAGTGGCGAGGGTGGCGTGACAGACGGGCCCGGCATGCCGGTGGGAGTTGGTGCGGCCGCCGCGGGCCGTTTGACGGCCGGCAGCTTGATGGTGAAAGCGGTGCCCTTGCCCACGGTGCTTTCGACACGAATGCGGCCACGGTGGGCTTCAATGATGTTGCGACACATCGAGAGCCCCAGCCCCGTGCCTCCCTTGCCGCTGGCGTCGGGACCGCTCTTGGTGCTGAAGAAGGGATCGAAAATGCGGCGCAGCTTGTCGGGCGGAATGCCACAACCGGTGTCGCGCACCAGGATGTCGACCGTGCCGGCCTGCGGATCGTGCGAGAGTCGGATTTGCACGGTGCCGCCGTCGGGCATGGCTTGTCGGGCGTTGATCAGCAGATTGACCAGGATTTGCTGGATCTGATTGCCGTTGACCATGGCCTTGGGCACAGGGTCGAAGTGCTTGTCGACATGAATGCGGTATTTGTTCAGTTCGCGACCGAGTAGAACGAGCGTGTCGTCGATCAGGCAGCCGAGGTCGGTTGGTTCTTGTCCGCCGGATCGGTTGCGGGCCATGCCCAAGATGCCGCTTGTGATTTTGGCGGCACGCTGTCCGGCGGCGAGAATTTTTTCGAAAGCCTTGTCGCGTGTGGCCTGGTCTTTGTGTCGCAAGCCGAGCTTGGCGTAGTTGATGACCGAGGTGAGCACGTTGTTGAACTCGTGCGCCGTGGTGCCGACCAGTTCGCCGAGCGCCGTAAGGCGTTGGGCGTGGGCAAGCTGCTGTTGGAGGATTTCGAGCCGCTCTTCACAGGTCGGCTGCGTTTCGTTTTCGCCGTTGGTCATGATTGGGGGCCACCTATTGTCTGAAACGCTTATTCGGCAAATGTACCCAGTCCATGTATGTTTTGACGCACTTGCCGCGATGGGGGTGGGCTCTCTGTCTTGCCGGAGAGCGCTGTCTTAACTCGTGGCAATGGCAATGCTTAGGTTCAATCAAGGTATCGTCGATCCCGGCTGGGCAACGTTAATCCAAGCGACTATAATCGCCACCCTTTCAACGAGCTGGCCCGGGTGCCGGGCGGCGCGCGAGACTGGAGGATGCAGGGATGCACACGGTCGAACTGCTCGAAGAGGCTTTGGCGGTAGCCCAGCGGCACGGCTACCGCGTTCGTCATGAGTGGTTGGGCGGAAATGGCGGCGGCGACTGCGAGATCAAGGGCCAGAAGTGGCTTTTCCTGGATTTGGCCCTCACGCCGGCCGAGCAGTTGGACGTGGTGGTTGACGCGCTGCGGCGCGCGCCCTGGCTGAAAGAGCAGACGCTGAGCCCCCCGTTGGCACGACGATTGGGGTTGCGCAAGTCGGCCTGATCGGTTGCCGTCGCTGCGTTTCGGTCGATGCGGCACCACGGTTTGATTTTTCGGGCACAAGTTGCTGCGAGTCGCTCTTTCAGCAGGGCACTCGGAAAGAACCGCGGCCACCGCCCCCCATTCTTTGCTATGGCAGAACGCGAGCCTGGCGTGGTTCTGCTGCGCTGGGCGGCTGGAATTTGCGTAGGAGAGGCGTTGCGCGGTCCGGATCGAGCATTAGGGGCCCCGAAGGTGCCTTCTCAGAGGCTATCCGGAAACTCCTGTTGAACTGTGCTAACCCTCGCTGAGAGAACACAATATCTGGCAGTCGGGGCAAGTTGTCGGACAGACTCTCAGTCGACCGCTGTTTCTGGACTGGTTGCCTGAGCGGGCGGGCCGTAGAGCCGGTGGGTTTCGATGTATTTTTCTACGGCCCTGGGCGTTCGATAGCGAATGCTCTTGCCCGACGCGACGCGCTGGCGAATGTCGGTGCTGCTCAGTTCGATGAGCGGCATGGTTACCAAGCACTGGCGGAAGCGTTCGATTTGCTCAGGCGTGGCAATGGTGCGGAGACGTTCGAGATCGGGTTCGGCAGTGCCCGCGCGATGCACTACGGCCAAGGTGGCGGCGCGGCAAATGCGTTGCGGCTCGTGCCAGGTGGTCAGGTCGTCGAGCGAGTCGCTACCGAGCAAAAAGAACAGCTCGCGTTGGGGATCTTGGGCCCGCAGCGCCTCGAGCGTGTCGGCCGTGTAGCTGATTCCGCCACGATCGATCTCGTAGCGGCTGACCTCGAACGCTTCGTTGCCCGTGATGGCCAAGTCGAGCATGTTGAGGCGGTGCTCGGGCGGGCTCAAGCGGCGCGACTGTTTGTGCGGTGGCGTGGCCGCCGGCATAAACCACACGCGATCGAGCTGGCACTGCTCGCGGGCGCACTCGGCCAAAAGCAGGTGGCCGTAGTGCACAGGGTCGAACGTTCCGCCTAGAATACCAAGACGCATACGGCGCGGTTTTCCTTCCGTTGCAAGGCGTGCTGCGGCCCAGCATAGCCGATGGGACGGTTGGGCAAAATCGGTTCGTCACGGATCGTAACGCCTGGCCGTGCCGTTGGCCAAGGGCGCCGCCGAGGGGCCGATCGTGCGCACGACGGGGCCCCGGTCGTACGCGCAGCGGGCCGAGGCTGCGTAAGGAGGGTGCGTAAGACGAAGAGACAAGGACGGTCGAGGGGTTGGTTTGAAGAAGTTTGCGGTAGCGGGGCGTTTTGTGCGGGGTGGATCGAGACGACGGGCCACACATGCTGGCAACAGAGGGGCGGCTTTTTTTCGAGCATGGACGAAAGAGCGAACGACTTGACCGCGCGAGAGCCTCGATCTTCGGCCCAACGACAGGCCACGCTGTTCGAGCCTGACGCGCCGCCGTGGGAACTGGACGATGCCCAGCAGCGGACCGTGGCCACGGTGGTGTTTCCCGAGATTGCCGATCGGGAGTTCGACTATCTTGTGCCGGAAGGGTTGGTCGACCAACTGAGCGTGGGGCAACGGGTGTTGGCACCGCTGGGGCGTGGCGATCGGCCCCGCCGGGCATATTGCGTTCGCATCGAGTCGGTGCCGCTGCGTCGGGAGTTGAAATCGCTGAGCAAGGTGGTGGACGCTCGCAGCCTGATCAGCCCGTCGATGCTGCGTGTGGCCCGCTGGATCGCCGATCGTTACCTGACGGGTTTGGGTCAGGTGCTCGAGTCGATTCTGCCGGCCGGTGTTCGCACGCAGGCCGGCACGCGAGAACGGCTCGAAGTGGAACCGACCGACACGGGCCGGAGGCCCCCGGCCGAGTTGCGGCTTACCGACAAACAGAGACGGTTGCTGGAAATCGTGGTCGAGGCAGGCCGGCCGCTGCCGGTGGCCGAAGTAATCGGCCGGGCGCAGTGTAGTCAGGCGCCGCTTGATGCACTGCGCCGTAAGGGCCTGGTTCGGTATGAACGCCGACGCGTGCGTGTGGGGCTCGATGCCGCACCAGAGGTCGAGCAGGTGCCGAACCACCGGCTCAATGCCGATCAACAGCGGGCGCTGGACGCGGTACTCGATGCGATTCGATCGGGCACGCACCATACGTTGCTGTTGCACGGCGTGACGGGCAGCGGCAAGACGGAGGTATACATTCGGGCGATTCAGGAAGTGGTACGCTACGGGCGGCAGGCCATTGTGCTGGTGCCGGAGATCAGCCTGACGCCCCAAACCCGGCAGCGGTTTCGCGAACGGTTTCGTCACGTGGCGGTGCTGCACAGCCATTTGAGCGATGCCGAACGGCATTATCATTGGCAACGCATTGCCGACGGCGAGGTGGAGGTGGTGGTGGGCGCCCGCAGCGCGATTTTCGCGCCCACGCCGCACTTGGGCCTGATCGTGATTGACGAGGAACACGAGACATCGTTCAAACAGGAGAGCGCACCGCGTTACCACGCGCGCAGCGTGGCACTAGAACGGGCGCGGGCCGACGGTGTGCCACTGGTGCTGGGGTCGGCAACGCCGTCGCTGGAAAGCTGGCGAAAGGCCGTTGAGGGAACGTATCGGCTGATCGAGCTGCCACGGCGGGTATTCGACCGGCCGATGCCCTTGGTGCGAACCGTAGACCTGCGGCACGAGAGCGGTCGAGCCGGTTTTCGTGGCGCCATCTCGCGACCATTGCAAGTGGCCATGAACGAAGCACTGGCCGAAGGCGGACAGGTGATTCTGCTGTTGAACCGACGAGGGTTTGCGACACACGTGCAGTGTCCGGCCTGCGGCGAGGTGGTGCGCTGTCCGGATTGCGATATCGCGCTGACGCATCATCGTCAGGGCGATTACCTGTTGTGCCACTACTGCGACTATCAAAGGCCCGCGCCGGACGTGTGCCCAAAATGTGAGAGCGGCGGCATTCGCTACGGCGGGCGGGGAACCGAGAAACTCGAGGCGGAGGTCAAGGCCCGATTTCCCGATTATCCGTGCTTGCGGATGGACACCGATGCCATGCGGCGTCCGGGCAGCCACGAAGCGGCACTGACCGCCTTTCGCCGGGGCGAGGTGCGCATTTTGCTGGGCACGCAGATGATCGCCAAGGGGCTCGACTTTCCGAATGTGACGCTCGTGGGCGTGATCCACGCCGACCTAGCCTTGCATCTGCCCGACTTCCGGGCAGGCGAGCGTACGTTTCAACTGCTCGCACAAGTGGCAGGCCGCACCGGCCGGGGCGCTAAGGGGGGACTGGTCGTAGTGCAAACGTTCGATCCGGATCATCCTTCGATCGTGGCCGCCGCGGCGCACGACTACCGCAAGTTTGCCGATGCGGCGTTGGCCGCGCGCCGGCGGCTCGGTTATCCGCCGTTTTCGGAAATGGTGCGCCTTGTGGTCCGAGGCAACGAGGCAGAAACCACGGTGGCGGCGGCCACGGAGATTGGCGAGCGGTTGGACCGATATTACTCGCAGCATGGCCACACAGTGCGCATGTTGGGGCCGGCGCCGGCACCGATCGCACGATTGCGAGGCAAGTATCGCATGCAGCTACAGCTACAAAGCCCGGACGACGAGGCCATGCGGGCCGGCATTCGCGCGGTGCGTGATGAGATGAAATTGCCCGAGACGGTGGAGTGGATTGCCGATGTCGAGCCGATTTCGATGCTGTGATTCATGCTGCGTCGACCTGAGCGGGCGCATTGGAAGGAATAGGAAGGAATAGCGGCGCAAGTGGGCGTGGCGGGCAAATAGATCGGCCGACGGGCTTGATGCCTGCGGCAAAGCGAACAATGTGAGGCACAACCTGGGGGGATGTCGAGGCCATTGGAGACGTGCGCCCGACATCCGATTTTGCACTTTCCCCCTGTTTTGCCGGCCGACTAGAATAAGGTGAGATGGCGTGCTTGCTGCCTGCACGGCGCGCGGCGGTGTGCCGAGCGACGAATCCCCTTCGAGACCCTGCGGCGGGTCGGAACTGCTTTTCTGAATGTCTTATCGATCGTTCAAACGCGTTCTCGGCGAGACGAACCTCGAGCGCAAGTGTCGCTGGTTGTTCGGGCTGTGTCTGTTCGTGCTGATCACGGGCAGCTTTTGGTGGTATGGCACCCAAACCGAACAGCTTGTTTACAAGCAAAACCGCAACAAGGGCCGTCTGCTGGTCGATACGGTGATGACGCTGTACCACTGGCAGGAATGGGTGCGTTCGGAAAAGCACGCCGACAGCTTGCAACTGGTGCAGGAAACGAGCCGCAGCCTGCAAAACCAGGAGTATACGTGGAGCACGCTGCAACCGCCGGGCCTGTCGTCGGCCGCATCAGGAGCCTCGCGCCAGCCGGCCGACGAAGAAGAACGGCGGATGCTGGCCCGGTTCGCCATATCGCGTCCGGTTGAGCCCGACCCGGAAACCGGCGAAACGGCGGTGGAGTTTGTCGAGCGCAACCTGCCTGAGCGGGGCGAGTATCACTACTACCAGGCGGTGCGTGCGAAAACGGTGTGCCTCAATTGCCATCGGGTGCTGAACAACAATCTGGACATGGCCGAGGGCGATTTGTTGGGCGTGGTGAAGGTCACACTGCCCACGCGCGACACGTTGGCCGACATCAACCTGAACCGGGCCATTCTGATTTCGACGGCCATTGTGACCGTGTTTCTGGCCATGGTGGCCGCGTATTTGATTGTGCGCTACGTGATCGTGAAACCGCTGAAGCACCTGCGCGACGTGAGCGATGCCATTAGCCGGGGCGACCGCAACGTGCGGGCCGAAATTCGCACGGGCGACGAGTTCGAAGAACTGGGCGTGGCGTTCAACCGCATGTTGCGGCACCTGATGGCGATTCAGGCCGAGCTGCGCGAGGTGAACGCCGATCTGGACAACAAGGTGGACCAGTTGGCGCAGGTCAACATGCGGTTGTTTGAAATGAACCGCCTGAAGAGCGATTTTCTGGCCACGATGAGCCACGAGTTGCGCACGCCGCTGAACAGCATCATTGGTTTCAGCGACGTGCTGGTAGCGGTCGACTCGTTGGACGACAAGCAAAAGCGCTATGTCGAAAACATCCGCAAGTCGGGGCGGATGCTTCTGGAAATGATCAACGACATTCTCGACCTGGCGAAGATCGAGAGCGGCAAAATGGATTTGCGGCTTAGCGATTTCACGATCGAACAGGTGATTGCCGCTCAGTGCGACATGGCGCGGCCGCTTTCGGAACGCAAGAACATCGATCTGGTGACGCAGATCGAACCGAACCTGCCCGAGATGCACCAGGATCAGGCGAAGGTGCAGCAGATTTTGAACAACCTGCTGACCAACGCGATCAAGTTCACGCCCGAGGGGGGCCGCATCGACGTGTTGGCCCGACGCGGGCCCGACGATCAATTGGAACTGGTGGTGGCCGACACGGGCGTAGGCATTGCCGAAGAAGACCAGGCCACTATTTTCGAGAAGTTTCGCCAGGGTAAATCGGCGCTGCCCGGCGGCGACGCCATGACGCGCGAGTATTCGGGCACGGGGCTGGGGCTGTCGATCGTGAAAGAATTGTGCCGGCTGCTGGGCGGCGAAATTTCGCTGGAGAGCACGCTCGGCAAAGGCAGCACGTTTACGGTGCGAATTCCGTGGCGACTGCCGGCCCGGCCGCAGCTCGATGCGTCGCTGGGGCGGTCGGCGGCTCAGTTACAACGTCCGTCGTGGACGGCCGACGAGGAATTGGCGGCTCGCTCATCTTCGCCCACGCCGACTACAGCAATGGATTAGCAGCGGTGTCGAAAAAACAGACGTCGGCTCGGTCGCTGCCGCGGGTCGAGCTTTATACCGACGGCGCGTGCAGCGGCAACCCGGGACCGGGCGGTTGGGCCTTCATCTTGCGCCATCCGGCATCGGGAAAGGAAATCGAGCGAAGCGGCGCCGAGCCCGAGACGACCAACAACCGCATGGAGCTCATGGCGGTGATCCGCGGGCTCGAGGCACTGAAGCGCCGTTCGTCAGTCGACGTGATGACCGACAGCATGTATGTGCTGAAGGGCCTGACCGAATGGATGCCCAAGTGGAAAGCCGCCGGCTGGCGGCGGGGTCGCAAGCCGCTGAAAAATGTCGAGCTGTGGCAACGGCTCGACGAGTTGCTACAACGGCACGACGTACGGTTGAAGTATGTGCCCGGCCATAGCGGCCATGACGAAAACGAACGCTGCGACGAGCTGGCCGTGGCTGCCTACCAGCGTTATCTGTAAATGTCCGCCCCGAAAAAACCGGCGACGCCGTGGTGGATCGCGCATCGTGGCGATCGCACTCCGCGGCGTTGGGTGCGAACGGGCGCTGTGGAAGGGGATCTTTTTTTCTTCCTGTTGGTCCCTATCGCGCGCATGGGCCTTATTCTTGTTGGCCCGTAGTGGGTGCATGGGGCATCGAGGCGGTTCGGGGGCCTCGCGTGGCGATTACGTCCGGGTCTGCACCTCTTTCTGCTTTCTGCGGGAACGGGCACCTCGAGATCGGGCATGGCGGCCGAGCGAACTCGCGGCTTAAGTGCCGGGCCGCACTCTGAGTGACCATCGCACTTGAAAAAGAAGATCTCGCTCCGCGCAGAAAATGCCTGTCTGAGTCGAGTTCGCGCCCGGACGAGTAACGTTGCCTTTAAGGGGGCTAAGAGCACCTTGCTTTTGGGCGTGTGGTGTTTTGAGTGGGCAGCGTATGTTTTGCGGGCGTCACGGCTCCCAGACGGAGTGATTTGCTTGGGGGGAATTGCGCCTATGATGCGGCGGCGGTGGAGGCGGTGGGGGGTGGCTGGGATGCAAGCGCGGTGGTTGGCTACAATTGAGACG
>WGDQ01000655.1 GCA_015493185.1 Planctomycetaceae bacterium | reverse complement strand
GTGGATCGAAGGCGGTCGCCTGCTGTCGGTGCGTTCCTTCGACCCGCAGGCGTGCGAAGCACACCGCGGCTTTCGAAGAATCGTTCGATATTTCCGCGCTTCCGCCGCATGGCGCCGGGTGTGGCCCCCCAACATCGAGAAAGAACGGCCGGGGCCGCTTCCGGCGATTGGGTTGGGCATCTACATTGGTACGCATGAGCAGCACCCCGCGAACATCGATCGATCAGCTCAGTCTTCAAGAGCTGCGGCAGCGACTGGCAGGGCTTGAACGCCTGCTCGATGTCACCCGCCGCATTGCCCGAGAGATCGACCCCGAACGCGTGCTGCGCACCATCACGCACGAAGCCGCCGTGGCGCTCGACTGCGAACGGGCCACGCTTTATCAGTACGCCCCCGAGCGGCACGAGCTATTCACCCGCGTGGTCACAAAGCTGGAGATCGAAGAAATCCGCACGCCGCTTGATCGGGGCATCAGCGGTCACGTGGCCAAGCATCGCGAGTTGGCCAACGTGCCCGATCCGGCATCCGACCCTCGCTGGAACCGGTCGATCGACCACCAAACCGGCTTCCATACCCGCAACATTTTGGCCGCTCCGTTGCTTTCGCCGCACGACGGCTCGCTGCTCGGCGTCTTGGAGGCCATCAACAAGCGGGGCGGTTCGTTCACCCCCTTCGATGAACAGTTGATATCGGCCTTCTGTGGCCACGCGGCAGCCGCCCTCGACCGGCTCCGCTTGGTCGACGAACTGCGGCGGCAGCATGAGATTGAAGTGTCGCTCAACGTGGCCCGCGAAATCCAACAGGGCTTCATGCCCCGCGATCTGCCGCAAATACCCGGCTACGAAATGGCGAGCTGGTGGTTTCCCAACGAGGCGGTCGGGGGCGACTACTGCGATGTGTTGCGGCTCAGCAACGGCTGCACGGGCCTGGTCATCGCCGACGTGAGCGGACATGGTTTGGGGCCCAGCCTGCTCATGGCTTCGGTTCGCGCCGGCCTTCGCGCCCTGGCGCTCGAACACGCCTCGCCCGATGTGCTGCTGTCGCTTTTGGGCCGTGCCATCTCTGGCGATCTCAGCGACGGGCGTTTCATCACCATGGTGCTGGCCCAAATCGACGCGGCCGACCACACCGTGGAATATGCCAATGCAGGCCACGCCCCGGCGCTGCACTATTCGCTCGGCACCGACCGTTTCCAGTCGCTCGAAGCTACCGGCATGCCGTTGGGCGTGCTCGACGATCCGCACTTCCCACCCGGCCGTGCCATCCGACTCGAACCGGGCGATCTCATCGTCCTTTGCACCGATGGCATCATCGAGGCTTTCAACGAAAACGATGAGCAATTCGGCCGGCATCGGCTCGAAGCCGTCGTGCGGCAATACGCCCGCGCTCCGGTGAAGAAAATCGTCCGCGAAGTCGGCAGTCGCCTCGAAGACTACTTCATCGGCCAAAGCCCCAGCGACGACCTGACCATTCTCGTGGCACGCCGCAACGCCTAGCTCGCAGGGCGCGTGTCGCAACACCCGATTCCGCCGCTCAGCACATCGTTCGGCCCTTCCGCATCGCGTGCCGTCGGCCCGTACCGGCACGACGGGCCTGGCTTGCTTTGCATCAAAAACAGGTTCCGCCGCCCCTGGTCACCGTTTCCCGTACTCTGAGAAGGTGGTCTTCACAATCACTTCCAGGCCCGGGCCCGAGATTGTGAGCAAACAATCGTATTAAGGAGGGCAAAGCAGGCGAATCCTCCGTCGATTGGTCGATGCAGACCAACGGCGAGACGATCGGCATGCTCGCAATCGAAGCCGGACCAATTCAAACACGCTCGACAAGCAACCAAGCTTTGTTGTTCCGATTCCCGAGGGGCTCCCTTTGGCCCCGTCGCTCGATCGAGCCTCAAACTTACCCCACTGATTTCACCGAAGACCCAAAAAAAATTACCCGACCTGCCAAGCGACAGATCGGGTAAATCGAGGTGACGACGTTCGCTCGTTTGTCCTCTTTGTGTCCTCTTTCTTCTCGCAGCCACGATCAGCAAACGAAGGCGTTTGCCGAAGTCGGGCGGTGCGGCGTACGGAGCGAGCTTCGATTCAGCTCGTTCCGCCTGCGGCCGGCGGGGTGAACACGGCCGGCTGGGTTTGCCCCGAATCGGCCGCCGGAGCCGTTGTCGACGACTCGCCCGGCCGATAGCTGGCCGGAGCCACCGGGCCATTGCCGTGCGCGTGGTCATCGTGCGAGTGGTCGCCGTGCTCGTTGGAATTCAACTGATTCGTGCCGGGCGGAATGTAGTCGCCTGTGCCGCCCGGGCGGTAGCTTCCGGCCGAGGGCGTCTGCACCGCCGGAGCCGTTGCGTTGCTCGTCGTGGGATACGAGCGATCCAGCCCTGCCGA
Source organism: Planctomycetaceae bacterium (assembly GCA_015493185.1). Taxonomy (GTDB): domain Bacteria; phylum Planctomycetota; class Planctomycetia; order Pirellulales; family JAEUIK01; genus WGDQ01. Next base: position 3,450 of record WGDQ01000655.1, on the reverse strand, counting down.
GTAACGGTCGGGGCCGCCTTCGTAACGCGGTCCGGCGCCATAACGGCTGCCGCTGCCGCTCTGCTGCGAATACGATCCACCTTGCGAATACGACGGCGCGGCGCCACCGGCAGCCGGCACGTTGCTATAGCGGTCGCCCACCGCACTTTGCGAGGCCGGTCCCGTTTGCGATGCGGCACCATCAACCGTCGGCGCGGTCGTGCCATAGCGCGAGTCGCCCGATGTCGATGGATAGTTGGTCGCCGGATCGTAGGGCGATCCGGTTGCGTAGCCGCCGCCCGACGACGCGCCGGTTGCCCCGGCCGAGCCCACGCGGTTTCGTGCGTCGGCCGTTTGCGGATAGCCAGCCGGTCCGTAGCTCGAACCCGCTGCCGGCGCGGCATAAGCCGGTGCCGCCGGTGCGGCAGTCTGCTGCGGTGTCGTGCCCGCATGGCCATAGCCGCTGGTCGGTGCCGTGTAGCCCGTGGCCATCGCCCCGTTGCTGGTGGCCGCCGAAGCGGTTGAAACGCCCGACGATGCGTTGCCGCCATAGGCCGGCGTTGCCTGCGGGTAGTTGGGGTTGTAATAGCCTGATTGCACCGGCGCTGCGTTAGCCGCTGGCTGGCCGTTCGGCATGCCGGCATACGCGCCCGGATAGGCAGCCGAACCGGTCGTCCCGGCCGTCGTTGTCGGAGCCGCATAGGGCGAGGCCGCCGTCGCCGGATAGCCGGTCTGCCCATAGCCAGGCTGTCCGTAGCCCGGTTGCCCGTAGCCTGTGGTCGGATACGTTCCCGCGCCCGGTGCCGTGGCCGCATAGGGCGACGTGCCCGTGGCCGGATATTGCGGCGCCGTCATCGTGGTGGGCGTGGCCGTTTGCGACGGAAGCGCCAACTGATGGTTCACCATCGGCGCCTGCGAGGCCACCTGCGTTTCGGCCGGCTTCTGGCGATCCCAAAACTTCCACGCCTGCAAGTCGGGCGTTTTCCAAGTGAACGTCGACGTGCCGCTCTGGCACCCGGCAACCGCGATCAAAGCCGCCAGTCCCACTCCATGCTTCAACGCGGCGACCCACTTTTGCGGTGAAAAAGACATCTTCACGCTCCCGTCATTCGTTCGAGAACTCCAGGGGCGGGAACGACCAGCGACACGCTACCGAGCTTCCAGGCCGAACCGATGCAGGCCCGCGCGACCCACTTGCCGTGCGCCAGAATGAGATGGCGTCGTCAACGGCCACCTTTCGCCACACGGCTGGTTCAACAAGAAACTCCGTAAGAAAAGGGCGTCCCTGCCATTTTCCGACGTCCCCTTCCTTGAGGACCGCCGGCTATGCACAACTGCGGCACCATCACGAGGCCACGCAGACCGTCGCCTCGCGCGATGAGCCGGGCAGATTCTACTGCCTGTTAGGGTTCTTCGGATTCTACGCGGCAGAAGGCCAACGAAATCGCCAAAGTTTACGATATCCGTGCCCCCGCAAGCCACAGCAGCACGGGTCGGGCGCAAACGGGGCGCGATTATAGAGTGGCCCGCCAGGGGGTCAACGGCAGTCCACACCGTCGTGCAGACAAAACGCGCAAAATAGCCAATCCAGCCGTTCCGGCGCGTTTGCCGGTCGAGCAACACCGACCGCAGCGGTTTGCCCCGCTTTCCCCGTTTCGCGCTGGGGCACGCGCTGCCTTGATCCCTCGGCCACATAAAACAGCACAGGGTCGCCGATCCCCACGGACCGACGACCCTGCAAGCGTTTCATTGCTCAGCCGCAAAAGAAAGAGAAAACAACGCGCCGCTCACCTCGCACGCCTGGCAAGTCGCTTACGGGGTTCTCCCCACGCGCGGAAACAACCGCCCCGCTCGCGGACGGCAACTGCCACGCTTGGGCGTACCACCGTTGCCCCCGGCCACATTGCCGTGCCACTTGCGGTTTGGCACTGCGCATCCGTTGCCTGCTGCTGTTTGTGGCGCTGGGGTTGCGCGTGCGGCTGCTGAGCAGCGGCCGTTATTTCAACGCCTCGGCGTAGCGCCGGGCAACCTCGTCCCAGCAAATCACGTTGAAAAAGGCCGAGATGTAGTCGGGCCGGCGATTCTGATACTTCAGATAGTAGGCGTGCTCCCAGACGTCGATGCCCAGAATCGGAATGCGGCCCTCGCTCAGGGGGCTATCCTGGTTGGGTGTGCTCTCGATCTGAAGCTGCTTCTGCGGTGTGACGGTCAACCATGCCCAACCGCTGCCAAAGCGATTGGCCGCCGCCGTGCTGAACTCCGATTTGAACTTGTCGAAGCCGCCAAGCTGGCTGTCGATCGCACTGGCCAACTCGCCGCTCGGCTCGCCGCCGCCCTGGGGCGACATGATGGTCCAGAAAATCGAGTGGTTCAAATGCCCGCCACCGTTGTTGCGCACCGCCGTGCGGATGTTTTCCGGCACGTTGGCCAACTCGCGAATCAGCTCTTCGATCGACTTGCTTTCCCACTCGGTGCCTTCGATTGCCGCGTTCACCTTCGCGATATAGGCCGCGTGGTGTTTGTCGTGGTGGATCTCCATCGTTCGGGCGTCGATATGGGGCTCCAACGCATCGAACGCATACGGCAGGTCGGGTAGTTGGTAGGCCATCGTTTCTCGTCTCCCTATGCGTTTGTGCCGGTCAGTTCCCGCACTAAGACCAAATAGCTCTGAACGAATGAATGCCAGACATTAGGGGGCCATGTGCAACGTGCGCAGTGGTCCACCCGAAGGGCTCCGGCTCGTGCAAGAATCGGTTGTTGCACCACAGACGCGCATCCGACCGAGCCGCAGACAACCCAGAATGTGTCAGGACCGCGCAGCATACCCGAATCGCGGCCTACTGACAATTGGCCCAGCCGATCGTTTTCCGACCCCGTGCGCGGGCCGTTATTTCAAGCCGGCTGCTTTCTTAAGAATGGCGACGATGTCGCTCCGCTGCGTGTTCAGAATCGAAATCGCCGACAGCGCGTTGGCGGCCAGTGTTTGGTTCTTCTGCAACAGCAGGTTTTCCTCGTTGTCGTCCACCTTGTTGATCGAGTCGATGGCCTTGTCCAGCTCGCTATCGAGGCCGTTGAGCAGGTTTTGCGAGGCGGTAATCGCCGCATCCGAAAAGCCGTCTACCACGCCTTCAGCGAAGTCCAGATCGCCCAGTGCTTCGTCAACGATGCGAATCGCCAGCGACGTATTGTTGCCCAAGCCCGCCGCCGCGCCGCCGGTAAGCAGTTGATCCAGCGTGCCGCTCAAGCCGCCCAACCGCTCGGGTTGCAAGCCCGGCACAACCAGCGTGGCCCGCTGCGAGATATCGGTCGACAGTGCAAACGACACGGCATCGCCCGAAACGGTGATCGTATCAAACGCCCCCGGCGAAAAGCCGCCTTTGAACTCCAATCGAAAACGAAAGCCGTTGTCGTTCACGTCAAACCGATTGCCGTCGCCCGTAAGCGTGGTGCCGTTGATCGTGGCCACTGCGT
>WGDQ01000654.1 GCA_015493185.1 Planctomycetaceae bacterium | reverse complement strand
TGTCGCGAGCGTCGCAGGCGGAGAAGCCGGCGGCGGCACTTCAAACGCCACATCGCCCTCCGAGACCGCTTCGCGCGGCAGCGACGCATCGCCCGTTCCCTCCCCCAGCGCGCAACGCAGCGCGTGCAACTCGGCACGCAGGCGCTGGATCTCCTGACGGTTGGCCGCGTCGAGCGCATCGAGTCGGCGGTGCAACGCGTCGCAGCGCTCGCGCAGCGACGGCCGCTCTTCGGGGTCTGTATGGGGCGAAGTCATCTTGGCGGTCGTCCTCTTTTTTGTTGGCGGCGGGGTGCCCTCGTCGCCCGAGCAATGATAGCATGAACGGCCTATTGGCGGCCCGGCCAGTTGCTATGGTCCAACACCGCTGCGCTGCGCGGCGTCGTTCGGAAAAAAGCGGCGTTGTCCGGATAGTGTCCAGCAGCGTCCAGCCGTCTCGAACGGCGGGTGTCTCGCCGTCTCGGGCGTTCGCGCGCACGGTGCCGTTTGGATAGTCGACGCGTCGTGTAACAAACAAGGCGTGCGGCGGTCGCCAGATACAACGCGAGAAACGCCGAAAAATTTTCGTTTCCGTTTGCCTTTCGGAGAGCCTTTTTCCATGCCACGCCCCGTTACGCTGTTTACCGGCCAGTGGGCCGATATGAAGCTGGAAGACCTGGCCCGCCGCGCCCGCGACTTCGGCTATCAAGGGCTGGAACTGGCCTGCTGGGGCGATCATTTCAACGTGCAGCAGGCGCTGGCTGACGAGGCCTATTGTGCGGGCCGGCACGATTTGCTCGATCGGCACGATCTGCGGGTTTACGCCATCAGCGCGCACCTGGTTGGGCAGGCCGTTTTGGACCGCATCGACCAGCGACATCAGGCCATTTTGCCCGAACACGTTTGGGGCGATGGGCAGCCCGAGGGCGTAAACCACCGCGCGGCCGAAGAGCTGAAAGACACGGCCCGCGCCGCGCAAAAGCTGGGCGTCGAGGTTGTCAACGGTTTCACCGGCTCGAGCATTTGGCACTTGTGGTACAGCTTTCCGCCCGTGTCTGCGGCGATGATCGACGAGGGATTCGAGCTGTTTGCCGAGCGGTTTCATCCCGTGCTCGATGTTTTCGGCGAGTGCGGCGTGCGATTCGCACTCGAGGTGCATCCGACGGAAATCGCTTTCGACCTGCACACGGCCCGCCGTGCGATCGACGCGGTCGACGGTCGTGAGGAGTTCGGCTTCAACTTCGATCCGAGCCACCTCGTCTGGCAGGGCATCGACCCGGTCGAGTTTCTGCACGCCTTTCCCGATCGCATCTATCACGTACACATCAAAGACGTGGCCGTGCACCTCAACGGGCGTAGCGGTGTTTTGGGAAGCCATCTCGATTTCGGCGATCGGCGCCGCGGTTGGGATTTCCGATCGCCGGGCCGCGGTGTGGTGAACTTCGAGGAGATCATCCGCGCGCTGAATCAGATTGGCTACCAGGGGCCGCTGTCGGTCGAATGGGAAGACCCCGGCATGGATCGCGAGGCCGGGGCGGCCGAGGCCGCGCAGTTCGTGCGCCAATTGGACTTTCCCCCGGCGCGGCAGGCGTTCGACGCAGCGTTCCACGACGATTAAACTGCAAGTAGCCGGTGCGCTTGCCCGCGATTGCCGGGCCGCCGAGCCCGCCGAGCCGCCGTGTCCGCATCGAGCCGTCGAAGCAACCTGTCGGTTGGCTCAGCCCGCGGCCCGTGGTGTTCGCTGCACTTGCCGTTTTTCACGTGTCGCACATGGGCGTGGGCACAGGCCGTCGTTGTTTCGCGCCCCGCTTGCCATCGATGTCTCAAGCACGCCGACGGCTTGGAAAAACTTCGGTGGAAGTTCGGTAGCCAAGGCGTTGTTTGCGCCGATCGAGGCCGCGCTGGTTGTTGCCCGCCAATGTGCTCCTGGTTTCCTTTTTTGATTTTCCAACTTGGTTTTTTTGCCTGGTTCTGCTGCAACCGCCCTGATGACGAAAGCTGCTATGACAGATCGAAAACGGCGTACAACTGCTGGCAAGTTGCTTGGCCTGCTTCTAACGGCGTGTCTTGCGTTGCTGTGGCCCGATGCGTGGTTGGGGCCCGTGACGCAGCCGCGTGCCGCGGCGGCGGAACGGCAGCCGATCGAGCTCGATGTGGTTACCTTCAACGTGCTGGTCGACTTTGCCGGCAACAAGAAGTTTCCGCCCTGGAAGAAACGCCGCGGGTTGTGTGTCGAGGTGCTGCGCCGCGTCGACCCGGAGCTGATCGGATTTCAGGAAACACTGCCGCGCCAGGTGCAATATCTACTGAAGCACTTGCCGGGCTACACGGCCATCCATGAGCCGGGCGGCTACACCGACGCCACGATCTTTTACAAAACCGACCTGTTCGAACTACTGGACAAGGGGCACTGGTGGCTTTCGCCCACGCCCGAGAAGCGCTCGACCGGTTTCGGCAATTTTCTGCCGCGGGTTGTTGTGTGGGTCAAGCTTCGCGATCGCGCAACGGGCACGACGTTCTACTTTTTCAATACGCACTTCGACAACACGCGCCCCAGCCAGTCGAAAATGGCGGCCCTTTGCCAGCAGAAGCTAGGGCCGTTTATGCAAACAGGCCTGCCGCTGATCTTTGTAGGCGATTTCAATACCGATCAAACGCGGGGCGATTACCCGCGGCTTACGAGCAACGGCTGGCGCGACGCGTATCTCGTGTCGGAGCATGCCAGCCCCGACGGTCGCGACGACAACATTTCCACCGTGGCCGACGGCCACAAGCGGATCGACCACATTTTCTATTACGGCCAGCAGATCACGCCGCTCAAGTGGGAACGGGTCGAATCGCCCGATCCCGAAACGCTGCTCTCCGATCACTATCCCGTATATGCGCGGCTGCGAATCGAATGACCGGTGTTGCGCAGCACCGGCGGTTCCCCGTAGGTTTCCCGTATTGGGTCGTGGTCTGCGGCGTCGGCCATCTGACAGCCCTTGCGATGTCGGCGCCACGGGGGCCGCTCGATCGGTGCCGTCGGCCTGACGTCTGCGGTTATGCTATGGTTCATCAGGACCCTTCACTTGCTCAGGCGGCCGGATGGCGCGATCGTGCGTTGCTGCACGTGCCCGGGCTCTTGGCCGCCTCGATCGCCTTCGCGTCGCGCCTCGGTTGGTTTCGTCGCATGTTGCAGTGGATGAATTCAACGTTGTCCGTGGACGCTGGCCGCAGGGCGATTGTCGCCGCGCCGGTGCTGTGGATCGTCGGCGTTTCGTTGGCATCGGCGCAAACCAACCAGTCGCTCGACGCCCGGCGCGAAGCGGCCTATCAGCACTTTGCCTCGCAGGTGAAGCAACTGGCCGATTGGTGCGACGGCCATGGTCTGCAAACCAGGGCCGCCGCCACGCGTCGGCTGGTGCTGCCCCGCGACCCCTATACCATTTATCTAGGCAAGCTTTCTCCGGCACGCGAGCCGTTGCCGGCCGATGCCTCGGCAGAAGAGGCCCAGTGGTACGAGCGCTTCTGGCACCTGCGCAGCGAGCAGGCCCGCGAGCTTTTCTCGCTGGCGCAGCAGGCCATTCGCGACGGTCGCGTATCGCTGGCCTTCGAACTGATTCATGAAACGGTGCGGCTCGACCCCGACCACGCCGCGGGCCGTCGACTGCTTGGTTATCAGCAATTCGACGGGAAGTGGCTCACGCCATACGCGGTTCGCAAGCAACGTGCCGGGCAGGTGTGGCATCCGCGTTTCGGCTGGTTGCCTCGCAAGCACGTCGAGGCCTACGAGGCCGGCAAGCGCTTTCTGGCCGGACGTTGGGTCGATGCCGACGAAGAAGCCGCCGTGCGCCACGATATGCGGCGCGCTTGGCGGGTAGAAACCGAACACTTCATCATTCGTACCAACCACAGTCTCGAAGCGGGCGTGGCACTGGGAGAAAAACTCGAAGCGCTGCACCGCGTGTGGTGGCAATTGTTTGTGCGCTACTTCGCCGACGCCGCGCAACTCCAACGCTTCTTCCGATCACGCCGCAGCCCGCTCCGCTCCGATGTGCAACACCGCGTGGTTTATTTTCGAAACCTCTCCGAGTATCAACAGGCGATGCGGCCCTTTGTGCCTGACAACGTAAAAGTGACCTCGGGCATTTACCTGAACGACCGGCGCACGGCCTACTTCTTTCACGACAAGCAGCACGCGCCAAACACCGTTTATCACGAAGCCACGCATCAGCTTTTCGCCGAAACACGTCCCGTTTCGCCGGTGATGGGGCTGCGGGCCAACTTTTGGGTCGTCGAGGGCGTGGCCTGCTACATGGAATCGTTTGCGGAAGAAGCCGATCGCTATCGGCTGGGCGGCCGCGATGCCGTACGGCTTTCCGACGCCCGCTTCCGCGCGCTGCGCGACAAGCTTTACATCCCGCTGGCCGAACTGGTGAAGATGGGACGCGAAGAGTTTCAACACCATCCGCAGATCGCCAAAATCTACAGCCAGTCGGCCGGCCTGGCCCATTTTCTCATGCACGATGCTCAGGGCGCGTATCGCGATGCCTTGGTCGCCTATCTGCTGGCTGTTTACACGGGTCGCGATCGCCCGCAAACGTTGGCCCAGTTGACCGGCCTTTCATTCGAAGCGCTCGATAGCCGGTATCATGCCTTTCTGCGGGCCACGGCCCCAAGGCCGACATTTCCACAGGCTTCTTCAGGCGGTCGCTCGAGTGGCTTCCGACCGGTGGTCGGTCGAACAAGCCGCAACGCACGCTCTTCGCGAATACGTCCCGCAACCATCACTTCGCCCTCGAACACCGCACGCTGGCGCGCCAGCAGCGACGAGC
>WGDQ01000653.1 GCA_015493185.1 Planctomycetaceae bacterium | reverse complement strand
GTACGTTCATAACCTGTTCGAGCGCGGGCCGCGACGCGGCGCTCCAGTCGGTTCCGCCCGGGCGGTCTTCGAGAACGACGCCAATTTCCGCCAGGCGGTCGCGAATCTGGTCGGCCGTGGCGAAGTCTTTGTTTTTCCGGGCCGCTTGCCGCAGGTCGATGGCCAGTTGGATGAGGGAGTCGACGAGTTGATCGTCGTGACTGGCGGTTGCCGCTTGTGGCGGCTTGCGGAAGAGGCCCAAAATCGAGCTCAGCTCACGAAGCGTCAGTGCGCCGTAGCGAAGCGTTTCGAGCTGTGCTGGTGACGGCTGGCCGGCTTCGAGTTTTTCGGTTTCGATGAAGCGGTTCAGCGTGCGAACCAGTTCGAACAAATCGCCAATGGCGCCGCCGGTGTTGAAGTCGTCGTCCATGGCTTCGAGAAAGCGGCGCCGGATTTCGGCGATTTCTTGTTGCACCGGACTGTTGGCATCGGGCTGCGGTGCCTGATCGCGTCGTGCGGGGGGCTGAATGGCGTAGAAATCTTCTCCGGTGATCCGCTGGTAGCGGGCAAAGAAGCGGTAAAAAGTTTCGAGGCTTTGCCCCACTTCTTTGAGACGCTCTTCGCTGAAGTAGATGGGGCGACGGTACTGCGTGGAGAGCAGCAGGAAGCGAATCGTTTCGGGGGAGAAGCGTTTGAGCAGATCGCGAAAGGCGCTAGCGCCTTTCGACTTGCCCATTTTGCCGGCTTCTTGCGCCTCGGCGGTTATTTCGGCGGGTTGGTCGGCGGCACGTGTCTTGCGGCCACCGACTTTGCCGATTTCGTCGGCTGCTTGCATGAGACCATTGTGCAACCAGTACTTGGCCTGAATCTGCCCGTGGCAGCATTCGCTTTGCGCGATTTCGTTTTCGTGGTGCGGAAAGATCAGGTCGAGGCCGCCGCCGTGAATGTCGAACGATTTGCCGAGAATGCGTCGGCTCATGGCCGAGCACTCGATGTGCCATCCGGGGCGTCCTGGTCCCCAGGGGCTGTCCCAGGCGGGCTCGCCGGGTTTGGCGCCCTTCCAGAGGGCGAAATCGGCGGGGTGGCGTTTGCGCTCGGCCATTTCGCCGCCTTCGCCGTGCAAGCTTTCGAGTGTGCGATGGCTGAGCTTGCCGTATTCGGTGTCTTTGCCGACGTCGAAGTAGACATCGCCCCCCTGCTCGGCCGGATAGGCGTATCCTTTGTCGATAAGCTCTTGGGTGAAGCGGATGATCTCGTCGATGTTTTCGGTGGCCCGCGGAAAATAGTCGACCGTGTCGACGCCGAGCGCTTCGAGGTTGCGCATGTAGTCTTCGGTCATTTCCTTGGCCAACTCAGAGACGGAAATGCCGCGTTGCCGGGCCTCGGCGATGAGCTTGTCGTCGATGTCGGTGATGTTGATCACCAGCGTTACATCGTAGCCGCAGTAGGTCAGATAACGCTTGATGCAGTCGAAAATGACCGGCCCGACCATGTGGCCGATGTGGCTGGGCTTGTAAACCGTGGGGCCGCAAAGATAGATGCCCACCTTGCCGGGCGTGAGCGGCTCGAAGGGTTCTTTTTTCTTGGTGAGCGTGTTGTAAACACGGATGCCGGTATGCGGCAGCGACGCGGCGGCGTCGCCCTTTTGGCTGGCAGTGAGCATGGTGGCTTATTCCGAAGTTCGTTGGAGCAACACAACGCACTGGGTGACGATTGCTTCCTCGCGGCCCACGGGGCCAAGGCCCTCGCCGGTTTTTGCTTTTACCGAGACGCAGTTTGCCGGAATGCCCAACAACTGGGCCAGCCGGTCGCACAGCGCGCGTTTGTGTGGTGCCAGCTTCGGGCGCTGAAGCATGATCACGCAGTCGACATTCACAACGTGGAACCCGGCCCGGACGACGGCCGCCAGCGCGCGGCCCAGCATGTCGGCCGAATCGCGGTTGCGGTTTTCGGGGTCGGTGTCGGGAAACCAGTCGCCGATGTCGCCCAGTGCCGCGGCGCCGAGCAGCGCGTCGGTCAGGGCGTGCAGCAGGGCATCGGCATCGCTGTGGCCCACGGCATGGTGGGTGTGGGGAATTTCGATTCCGCCCAATCGCAAAGGGCCGCCGGCGGCGAGTCGATGCGTGTCGTGGCCAATTCCAATCCGTATGTCTGGCGTGGTTCGTTCTCCGGCTTGAACGATCGAGGAGAAAAAGAACGAAGAAACGGCCGCCGATCGGCGTGCTGCGCTTTGGCTGTGGGCCGAGCGTGCGGCGCGAACGATCCGTCGAAAACTGGGCGAATTATAGCCGAACCCCCTTTGCCGAACAACGCGGCCTGGCGCGCGCAAGCACTTGTTGCGCTGCTGGTTGGGTTGGCGCGGCGCGGTGGGCGCATCGGCGCGCCGACGCCTTTTCCCGCCTGAGGCGTGGCCGTATAATCTCACCGCTATGGCGGTGATCGAAGTACGCGGTTTGACGAAAACGTATCGTGTTTACCAGAAACGCGAGGGCTTGCGGGCCGCCGTTGCCGGACTGTTTCGGCGCACGCATCACGAGGTGTTGGCGGTGCGGGGAATCGATCTCGATGTCGAGCAAGGCGAGTTTGTGGCCTTTCTGGGGCCCAACGGGGCGGGCAAAACAACCACGCTGAAGTTGCTCTCGGGCGTGATCAACCCCACGGCCGGGACGGCCCGTGTGCTGGGCCACGTGCCCTGGCATCGAGAGAACGCATATCGGCGGCGGTTCGCCCTGGTGATGGGGCAGAAGAATCAGCTTTGGTGGGATCTGCCCGCTCAGGAATCGTTTCGACTGCATCAGCAGATTTATCGCATCGAACCGCGGACGTTCGAACGCACGCGCGATGAATTGCTCGAACTGCTGAACGTGCGGCCGCTGCTTTCGCGACCGGTGCGCGAGTTGTCGCTGGGCGAGCGGATGAAGATGGAGCTGATCGCCGCCCTGCTCCACTCGCCCGAGGTGCTGTTTCTCGACGAGCCGACGATCGGGCTCGACGTGGTGGCGCAGCACGGCATACAGCAATTTTTGCGCGAATATCAGGAGCGGCGGCGCACCACCATTCTGCTGACGAGCCACTATATGAAAGATGTGGCCGCGCTGTGCCGCCGCGTGGTGGTGATTGCCCACGGTCAGATCGTGTACGACGGTTCGCTGGAGGGGATTGTCGACCGCTTCGGCCGGCACAAGGTGCTCACGCTGCAATTCGCCGGTAGCCGTATGCCGTCGGACCTGGCGCGCTATGGCGAGGTGATTCAGCAGGTGCCGCCTAAAGTGACGCTGCGCGTTGTGCGCGGCGAGATTCCGCGGGTACTCTCGGGCGTGCTCTCCGAATATGCGCTGGAAGACGTGACGGTGGAAGATCCGCCGCTCGAAGAAGTGATTGCCGAAATGTTTTCATGGGCCAAGGGTGCCGAAGATCGGGCCGAATCGGCCGCTGCCGGCACCGTGTTGTAGAGCGGCTGACAGCGGACGCCCCGGCCGAATGCGGCACACGGAACACCGGCAACGCGGGGGCTGGTGTTGCGAACCGAAGCCGCGCAGAACGCGGGGGCTCGTGCGCGGTTGGCCGTGTGTTTGGAAAATGTGCGTGTGCCTGGATGCAGCACGAGACGGCGGATCAGGATGGCGGACGACGTCTGATGGTGGTGATCGGCTGCCGAGGTGGTCCGAGGTAGTTCGAGATCGTGCGAGATCCGAGATCGTCCGAGATACGAGATCGTGGTGGACGGCGACTGATGGTGGTGGATGAGGGCTGATGGGCGCTCGAGTGGCTACATGGTGGACGATACTGCGAATTTGCCTCGAAGAGCGGCTCGTGTATCGAGGCGACTTCGCGCTGGGCACCTTGATGCGCTTTCTGCCGATCGTGACGCAGATTTTTCTTTGGGCGGCGATCTTCGCCGCTGCCGGTGGCGACGACATCGTGGGCTATAGCTACCGCGATTTCGTGGCGTACTACTTGCTGACGATGGTGAGCCGGGCGTTTTCGAGCATGCCGGGGCTTGCGTCCGGAGTGGCGCTGAGCATTCGCGACGGGACGGTGAAAAAGTTTCTCGTGCAGCCGATCGACATGGTGGGCTTTCTGCTGTTGAACCGCGTGGCTCATAAGCTGGTGTATTACAGTGTGGCCATCGGCCCCTTTGCGCTGGTGTTTTATTTGTGTCGCGGCTTTTTTCCGGGGTGGCCCGATCCGCCGGTGATGCTGGCCTACGTGGCTTCGCTGGTGATGTCGTTCTTGCTCGGCTTTTTTCTCGAGGCCACGATCGGGATGATCGGCTTCTGGTTTCTCGAAGTCAGTTCGCTGTTGTTCGTTTATATGCTGTTCAATTTCTTTTTTTCGGGGCATATGTTCCCGATTGACATGCTGCCCGGCATTTGGCGGTCGCTGGTGGAGCTGTTGCCGCTTCAGTATTTGGCGTACTTTCCCGCGGCCGTGTTTCTGGGAAAGGTGCAAGGCCCCGAGCTGACACGGGGGCTGCTGATTCAAGCGGGCTGGGTCGTGTTTTTCGTCATTGCGGTGCGGGTTTCGATGCACTTGGGGTTTCGTCGCTACAGCGCGTTTGGCGGCTGATTCGAGAGGCCGGCGGCACCACGGGGTGGCAATATCGCGGGATGATGAAGTTTGGCGGACGCACCTTGTTGCGATGATGGAATGATGGGACGAACCG
>WGDQ01000652.1 GCA_015493185.1 Planctomycetaceae bacterium | reverse complement strand
GGTTGGGCCTTCGAAGGTGTCTTCAGTTGGCCACCTCGGCCACGAGCCGCTTGGGAATGAACCCGATCGAGGTTTCCATCCACGATCCGCAGCTACAACCGCCGCCGCCTTCGGGCGATAGCAGCATGCCGCAGCCGGGCACGGTGCTCAACCAGCAGTCGGGACGCAACCGCGACCAGCGGGTGGCCTTTCCACTGGCGTAGTCCCACACGGTGAGATTGCCCGCGCGAAAGACGAGGGCATCGGTCGTGCAGGCATAGGTGCCGCAACCATGTCCGGGGGGCATTTTTTTGTCGAACATCTTGCCCGAGGCCAGGTCGAAGATGTGCGGTCGTACATAGATCCGACCTCGTACGATGGCCGGCCGCATCATGTGGGCGCCGTGATTGTCTTTCCACCAGTCGAAGCCGTTCTGCCAGAGCTCCGACCCATCCTTGGGGTCGAGGCCGTAAATGCGGTACTTGCCCGTGCCCGAGGTGAGCAGCACCAGGTGCCCTTCGCCGTGCGCGAGGTACACCACCGTTTCGCCCACGATGTTTTTCATGGGTCGCTGCCAAACGCGGCTGCCGCTTTCGACATCGAGACAAACGAGCCAAAGATCTTTCCACAAAGGTTCGCCCACGCGTCGCGCGCGGGCGGCGAGCACCTCAGGGTTGCGACATTCGAGCAGGAACACGCGGTTGTCGGCCACGGTGATGGTGGAGTCGACCGTTACGCCGTCGCTGTAGGTCCACAGCCGTTTGCCGGAATCGGGATCGAGCGCGAAGAGGTTTTCGCTGCACACTTTGTCGGTGATCGGTCCTGAAACCGCATCGTACCAGCCGGCGCCGCGTCCGCCCCAAAACGTGGTGTAAATGGCCCCTTCGCGAACCGCGCTGCCCAGCAGCTTGTCGCCGTAGCGGGCCACATAGCCCCATTCATAACGCTGATCGGCGGTATTGTTTTCCGCAGGCACAGGGGGTTGGAAGAAGGCCACAACCTGGCCGGTGGCGGCGTCGATCTTCCAACAGTGTCCGCGGATGGCGGCGTAAACGTAGTGGTCGTCAGCGCACCAATTGCCGCAGTCGCGCGGCATGTTGAACCGTTCGAGCTGCGGGATTTCGAGCGACCAGAGAATCGAGCCGTTATAGGCGTCCAGGGCGATGAGGCGATGCAACCCTTGGGCGAAAAGACGGCCGTTGATGGCCAGCGGCGATGGTTTGCGGCCGTTGCGGTCGGGCTGGGCTCGCGGACCGGGCCGACCCAACCACTGCACGTCCAAGGCGTCGATCGCGGTGGCACCGCTCAGCGTTTCGCGACTGAAAGCGGAATTGTCCGGATGACCATACAGGTGCGACCACGCGCCCGCGTCGCGAACGCGGCCGCGAACAATGTCGAACCCGTCTGGCTGAGATTCGAACGCATACGGTGCCCAATCGGCCGCGGGGGCCGAGGCCACCGCGTTTTTCCAACGCTCGGCAAGCGCCGGCTCAGACGCCCGGACAACGGCGCGGCCACCGCCGGGACGCAAGATCCGCAACACTTCGTCAGCATCGGCCGTGGCGGGATCGGCCACCACGACAAGGTTGGCAACGTGCCCGGTAATCGGCAGCCGGTCGAGCCTTTCAACCTGTAAAACAGCCGCGCGTGTGCCGTAGGCCCCTTGTTCGGCAAGCCACTGCCGGGCGGCGCTGATGCGCTTTGGATCGGTGTCGATCGCCACAACGCGCAGCAGGCTTTGCGCGGCCAGTTGATAGGCCAACTGCCCCTGATCGGCAAGGCCATACAACACGCAGATGCCCGGCCCCGGCCCCACCAGCTTGATCAACCGGGCCGCCTCTGCGGCCGGTGTCTCGTCGCCGCTCTTGTGCCCGGACTGCGACGCGCGGGATGCCGCCCGACTGCTACCGACCGGCAGGAGGGAAAAATCGAAATGCGTATCGCACTCGAATTCGACAGTGCGGGCCGGGCCGCGCGGCGTATCGACCACCACCGTGTAGTGGTGCACGGCATTGCGTCGAAGCCCCGTGAGCCGGGCCATGTGTTCGGTTTTCGGCGCGGCGTCTTCGAACTTTCGATCGCACCGCCGCAGCCCGTATTCGACGATGGTGGGCATGGGGTTCGCGGTGCGATAGCGCACCACGGCCTCGCCCGGTGCGACGAACTGCAAGTAGGGGCCGACGACGATTTCGTCGCGATCGGCGCGGACGGCGGGCTTTTCGTGAAAGTGGGCGGCCACCTCGTCGGCGGTGAGCGCACGGCGATAGAGCCGCACTTCGTGCAGTGCGCCCTGCATGCGGACCGATTCGTCTTTGTCGTGAAAGGCGCCGATTTCGAAGAATGCTTCCGACGGATAATCGATCGCGCCGCGTTGGTCCTGACTGCTGGCCATCAGGCGGCCGTTCACATAAAGCTTCATCGTGCTGCCGTCGTATGTGGCCGCAACGTGGTACCAGCGGCCCACCTCGTAGTCGACCGGGGTGAGCAGATAGGTGAGCCGCTCGGCACCCTGTTGGCCGCGGAGCGCGAAGCAAAACCGCATTTCGCGATAACCGAGCAACCAGCCATGCTGGTCGTCTTTGTTGTCTTGAATCACGCCGATGATGCCTCCGCTGGGCACCGGCTGGTCGATCCGCAACCAGGCTTCGGCGGCGATGGCCTCTTGGGGCAGCGTGGCTTCGGCAGCCGATTTGGCCACGCTGATCGTTGTTTTGCCGCGTAGCTCGATGGCCGGCAGTTCGGGCCGACGATCGAAACGTATTGGGCCGCTGATGCTGGCCGGTTGCTCGCCGGCCAGGTCGTTCAAGGTGTTGCCCTCGAGAAGATCGGGGCGAAACAGCCATCGCCCCAGCAGGCCGGCGTCGTCAATCTCGGCCACCGGCGGCAGTTCGGCCTGCGAATCATCGGCTGCCGTGGTGGCGGGCGCCGCGGCACGGGCCGTGGCTTGTTGCGGCTGATCGGTGGCGCGGAAACAGTAGATGTGGCCTTCGTCCGTGCTAACCAATAGCGCGCCATTGGCAACGGCCAGCCCGTAGGCGCGACCTTCGACGGGCGCCGACCAGAGCTGCCGACCGTTGTCGGCTGCCAGCGCCACCACGCGGTCGTGTCCGCCGGAGAACAGCACACCGCCGGCGTAGATCAGACTGTAGGGGGTGTGCGTCGTCACATTCCATCGCTGCTCGCGGCTTTTGCGGTCGACGGCGAACAGCGTTTCGTCGGTCAGCATGTAGGCCGTGCCGCCGACCACGACCATGGCGTTTCCGTCTTGATAGGTGGCCACCTTGGCGCGGGTTTTGGCGTCGCTGTCGGTGATCCAGCCGGTTTTATTGCCGGGGCCGTGCAGCACGTGGTTGTCGGGCGTGACGAGCACGAAGCACCCACCGCCGCCCTTGAGGGTTCCCATGCGATGCCCATTGCGGCGGCGAAACACCAGGGGTGGCACACGACCCTGCGGTGCAAAGATGAAATCTTCAGACGCCAGCAACGTGCCCTCGAAGGTAACGCCTCGCAGCGTGCGAACGAAGCGGCCCGCGCCCTCAGGGCGGCCTGTTTCCTTATCGACCGCGCAGAGGAAGGCCGCCTTCCAGGGCAGCAGCGCACAGGCGAAATAGGCCGTGTCGCCCTCGACCATCACGCCGCTGCGGCAGGGCCAGAAGGGAATGAACCGGCCATTGTTCAACACCAACCGCGAGGGCTCGCTCTGGCTGGGGCTGAACTTCCAGATCAACTCGCCGCTTTGGGCATCGACACAGTAGGCAAAGCCATCGTCTGAGCCGAAATAGAGCTTGCCGTCGACGACCGTGGGCGGAATGCGCACCGGTCCGTTGGTAAAGTAAGCCCAGCGCTCCGAGCCGCTGGCCATGTCGAGGCAGTGCACCGCATCGTCGGCCGAAGATCCGTAGTAGAGGGCATCGCCTACCACCGTGGTGTAGTAAACGGGATCGAAGTTGCGCATCGAACGCAAACCGCGAATGCCGGCGTAGGCGTCCCACTTGGCCGGCGCGGGCCAGGCGGGTTGCGGTGGCTGAGCTGCGCGATACACCCACGCTCGGCCGAGGCGCTCGACCTGTAGCGATTCGTTTGTGGCACCGCTGCGGTGGTTGTCGTGCCGGTAGGTGGGCCAATCGGCTGCCCGAGCCGCGGCCGAACCGAGCAAAATCGACAACACGCCCACGGCACACATGACGAACCTCGCCGGGCGCGGTTCGCGGGCCGAGGGCACCGCCGCAATGCGAACCACCGAGCGATGAGCGGCGGCACGATGCCGACGCGCAAAACGACGGCCACGCGTGAAGAAACGACGATCCATCCAACGATCGGCACTAGCAGGCGACTCGGACATCGCAACCAGCTTTCTTTATTGTCTTCGTTTTTTTAAGCAACGAGAGGTACAACCGAAAACGAACAAGCATAAAGGAACAGATCGAGCCGGCCCCCGGACCGCGCCGCCCACAGCGACGCGGAGCCGCACCCTTCAGCGACGGCGCTTTTTCTTGGGGCCCGAAAGGGGCTTGGCCAGTTTGATGTCGATTGTTCGGGCGATCAACTGCTGGGCCGTTTGTCCGAAGCCCGTCACTTCGATCTGGTCGCCGGGCGAAACGATGCGCAGGTCGGTCACTTCGATTGCGATCTTCGGTTCTTCGGCCAGTTGGACCTTGACTTGCTGGCGGCCGACGAGCAGGGTCATCTTTCCTTTGCGCAGGCTTTTGATACGACCGGCCACGAGCACAGGGCCTTTCGGGTTGCCGGGATCTTCAGGAAAAACGCCGGGCTGGAAACCGTCGGCCGGACTGAAGATGGTAAGCTCGCCGATGGTTTCGGTGATTTTACCCCGCTCGTCGGGCGTGGTGAGAAAACGGACGAACAACCCGGGCCGGAGAAAGCTCGGCTCGGCCGTTCCGGTAACGGTGATCCGCATGAGCCGCTTCGGGTCGAGTTTGACGAGGTTCACGCGTTGATTTTCGTCGGTCCACTGGATCAAATCGCCCCGCATGCCGGTGATCGTGCCCTTGACGCTGAATTGTTTGAGTTCGACGACGTTGGGCTGCCGCTGCCGCCGGCTGCGGGCCTGTCCGTAGGCGGGCACACTGCCCATCAGCAGCAACGAAAGAACCGCCCACGCAACAATCTGGTGCGCATCAGGTTTCATGGCTGTTGATCTCGCGAGAAACCAAAGAAACGAAAAATGGCAGGAGGCGAACCGCGCCACGGCGGCCGCGGCGGCTGGGTTGCCCACCGGTGGCCGCAGCGCCGTGGTGTCGCGGGTAGGGCATGAAATTTGGACGATCGTGCAGATCGTACCGTCCGTGAACGAACCGAGGCTCTGCACCAAGCGCAACAGGCCACCCAGCGCGACGGGCCCAGCCGTCCGGACAGGATAGCATCCAGAATATCCGCTACGACGGCGTGAAACCAGTGAATCGCAGGCGGGCTCGCCGCCTCGTGGGACCGGCCGGCCGGGGGGAACTTGAATCGCTTGAAAATCGGGCCAATGCCCGGTCGCGTGGGTCAGAAAAAAACGAGACGGGCGACAAGCCGAATCGCAGGCAGGCAAACCGTAGGGCCGGCGGCGGCCGAACTGTGGCAACAGGCAAGCCAAACATTTCGCAAGCGGGTTGCAAGCAGGCCGAACACCTCGCGAGCGAACGAAGGGTTTCCGATCACCTCGGACATTCGCGGCGAATGAAACGCCCTGCGAGCGTGTCGGGCATTCGGTCGAAGTGCCGAAGTAGCGCGTGGCAAACCGAAGCACGGAAGACGAAACCGCCACCGCACGGCAGTTCGCAGCGACCCCGACGCACGGACAGGCGCAGGCGTCCGACACGCCACATTAAAACTTAGGGCGAAACGGTAGGGGCGTGCGGGGACGTGCGCCCGGGATAGATGCCCCGGCCCCGGCAAGGTAAGCTGATGGGCAGCGCACCGTAGCGCTTGCCAGGCCCCTGAGAGCAAACGGCACGAGTTACAGGTCGGGGCGAAGCGGCCAGGTGCGTGGTTTCCGCATCGGCTGCCGAGCAGTGGCCCGAGGGCGGTGGTTTGCCGCCTCCGGGGAGCAACGGGGACGCAGGTCGGCAGGCGAATACGTTGGCCGGGTGGGAAGCCCTCGCGTTTTTTCGGCAGGTGGGGCACGAAAGGTCGAGTTGTCGTCTTCATCTATTCCGGCATTCCGGCGCGAGCGTCGAGAACGGACCGGCATGGTATCGGAGAACGACTCGGCGAGCCGCTCGTCGGCGACGATGTTTCTAGACCATCCGTTTTTTTGTTTTTCGTGATTTGTTCAGCCGTCTGAAGCTGTCGCGCCTTCGGTCGGAAGGCGGACCATCAGAAGAGTAAGAGTAAAAGACAGGCGACGATCGAACCTGCTGAAAACGCGAGTTGGTCGTTGTGTATCTTTTCGCGGCCGACCGACCTTCTGCGGTGCTTTGTTCGGCTGAATTGTTCCGTTTTTATTGCTCCAGTCGTCATTTGAACTTGCAGCCACGGTCTTGTTGGCCGACAAGCGGCCGGGCCGGAAAGAAACCATGTCGAGCGAACCAACACCACTGACCGTGCCCCGCTTCACGGCGCTGAAGTCGCAGGGCCGGAAGATCAGCATGCTGACGGCCTACGACTACACGATGGCCCGACTGCTGGACGAAGCGGGCGTCGATGCGCTTTTGATCGGCGACAGCCTGGCCATGGTGGTGCAGGGGCACGATACGACGCTGCCCGTCACGCTGGATGAAATGATCTATCACGCTCGCCTGGTGGGCCGGGCGGTGCGGCGGGCGCTGACGATCGTGGACCTGCCGTTTCCGACGTACCACCTGGGCGAAACGGCCGCCGTCGAGGCAGCAGCGCGCGTGCTCAAAGAAACGAATTGTCAGGCGGTGAAGCTCGAAGGGGGATCGGATCAGGCCGAAGTGATCGCCGCGCTGGTGCGGGCCGGCATTCCCGTGATGGCCCACTGCGG
>WGDQ01000651.1 GCA_015493185.1 Planctomycetaceae bacterium | reverse complement strand
GTTTCGCGAGATCGCTGCCAAGAAAACGCTGGGCCGTGATCCGCATGCCGGGCTCGATGTTGAACGAAATACTCTTGGTGGTCATCAGATCGGGCCCACCAGTGGTCGAGCCGTCCCGAGAGATCAAGATGTTTCTGGGGCCCTGCCGCTGAAGGATCATGACCTCGGTCCGAAACGACCACGAGGCTTCAACACCCCACATGAACGGAAACCCTTCGACGACCGGTTCGTCCCAGAAGGTTTCCATCCCAGCGCCTTCAGGAGCTAGCTCCATGCCTTCAGGAAACCAGGACGCATTTTCGGAAACAGTTGCCCCATGCGTCGTTGATGAACCGGATCGTGGTCCGAACTCGGCCCGTGCTCCGTCGTCGGCAGGTGTTGGCTGAGGAATCATCGCGGGGGCGGGCAGCGTTTCGATTTCGCTGGGCGGAACCGTGCTTGACGGTGGCCCATTCGGGGGCAGTGCTTCCATACCCGCCGGAGGAGAAGGCTGCTCCGCAGTCTGAGGGGGAGCTGGCGGCTGCCCAACAGCCATGGTGCCGAACGCGGCGATCATGATCGTCGCGATGAGCGGTATGCGTCGTCCCATACGTTGCACGGATCCTGTCCTCCCAACGACAACGAAACACGGAAATCGCCCACCTAGCACGCACAGCGATCGGTAAAGGAACCCGGGCAATCCGATGTGCGTAATCGGCAGGAACGTTGTCGTCAGAACAGGAATATTCCGCAAAATCCAAAAACCTTTCATTCTTCGCTCAGATTCACTGCGCAGCGCTTGGGCGACAAGCAGTTCCTGGATTGCTTAATTTTGCTAAACTTCCGGGTCGGCGCAAGCCGCGGTCACTTCTGCATGCTTCCGTCTTGGGATCGTGGGTCGTCAGGGCTATGGGGCCATCAAACAGGCAAGTTGGCAGAGTGTTCAGCCGAGTGGCGAACTTGAGTCCGACAAGCCCTCTGCGCACTCCGTGCGCTGCCTCCATACGGCCGCGATTTTTCCCGCATCCCGAGAGAGTCATGCCGTTGTTGGAATGCGGATTTGACCGCTTTCTCACGCGTTGGTGGCATGCGCGGCGATGGTGGGCGACGGGCGCATACGAAGCTGCTACCTAATGGGAAGGGCATCTCGGCATCGTTCGGCGAAACGGAAAGATGAGAAACTGTACTACCTCGCTCTACAGCACCGGCATGCCGGGTAGAGACAGGGCAAAGACCTTGTGCGGCAGGGAAAGTTGACAAATCGTGGTGCTTCCGGTCTTTTGGAGCAAGAAAAACGTGGATGTTGGCCACGGTATCAACATAGAGTGCTGTGCTACCGTAGCGACTGGACTGAGTGGTCACACGGCAGAGGCTGGTTCCGTACGACGCAATGCGGTGTTTTGCGAAATCTACGAATTGGCCGATCGAGTGCGCCGGCGATGCTGGCAGTGCAAGATCTAAGGCATACGCCTGAAACCATTTAGGATGCTGCGGGGCATTTGGTTTTACCCGTTCGCAGGACGCCCGAAAGAAGAGCGAACGGGATGGTTATTGCTCGCAAAAACAAACGGATAAAGACAAACGAAGATGACGCCTCTCGAATCATTGATAGCCACTGGTACGAAATTGTGGGTGGATTCGATCGATCCTGAGTTGGTTGCTCGCGACCGCGCCTTGGGCGCGACAGGCGCGACTTCCAACCCCGTGATTGTTTCCAAGCTGATCGAAACCGGCCGATTCGATCGCGAGATCGAGCAACTGCTACGCAGCGGAGAAAATGACGAGGCAATTGCTTGGGAGATGACCGATCGCTTGGTCCGGCAGGCACAAGACGTGTTTCTGCCCGTCTGGGAAGCGACCGGTGGAGACGATGGCTACGTAAGTTTCGAGGTCGATCCTTTGTTGGAAGACCCGGAGCTTGGCCCACAGCCCGAAGAGCGTGTGCGGCGTTATGTGGAATTGGCTCGGAAATGGTCCGAGGGACACAAAAACCGGATGATCAAGGTGCCAGCAACCGAGGCCGGCATAGCGGCGCTGGAATCGATCGTGGCCTCAGGCGTTACCGTAAATGTGACGCTGATCTTTACCATGCGGCAGTATCGTGCAGCCCGCGATGCCGTGTGGCGCGGCGCACAGGCCCGAAGCACGTTGGAGGGGTTCAAGAGCGTTTATAGCGTCTTTGTCTCTCGAGTCGACGTTTACACGTTGAAACACGTGCCCGAGCTTTCCGAGGCCGCGCAGGGGCAGGTTGGTATCGTGAACGCCAAGCGAATCTGGTTCGATAACCGGGATTTTTGGGCGACGCATGCGACTCCACTCAAGCAGGAAATCATTTTTGCCAGCACGGGCACCAAAACGCCCGGCGATCCGCCCTGGAAATACGTCGAAGCGTTCGCCGGTGGCGACATCGAGACCAATCCTCCCGAGACCAATGAGGCCTATCAGCAAAGTGGCCGCATTGCCACACGGCAAGTAGATCACCTGCCGCCACAGGAGATTCTTGACGAAATCGACCAGAAGGTGGATATGCAGAGGCTTGAAGAGACGCTCATGCGAGAGGGCATTCAGAAGTTTGCCGATCCTCAGAAGCAGTTGCTCGCGCTAATCGCGGCAAAACGCAAATTGCTGGCTGCCAGCGCTTGAGTTTGCCGAGCAAACGCGCCGAAAAAGGGCTGCCTCGTATTAAAACCTTTTGTGTCGGCTGTGCACCTCGAAGGTCCAGCGGAGGCTGTTGTCGTTCTGTTGATTGTGTTTTGAATTGAAGGGAATCGGACCAAACGGGACGGCGACTTGCATTGTCGGAGGTTTCCTTCGTGGCATCACTTTTTCTTCACGCCCGTGCAGCGTATCTGGCCCGCTGGGGAAACCGTCGCGATTAGGCTACGGCCCTCGGATGCAGTCGCCAACTGATATGGCGCCCCCGCGATTTGCGAAGCAAGCAACGCACCGAACGCTACGGGCCTTACCGCATCTGTTTGCGCCTCGGCACGCTTGCATCACAGGTAATCATCGGCTTTTGGGAAACGTTGAGAAAGCGGCGTATAAGCCAGCGCGCGTCGCGAGTAACCGTTACTGACGACTGGCAGTGGATTATCGCTCGCCACAAATCCTTGAACTTGAAAAAGCGAGATAAGCATGAGGTCGGATCCTTATTCGCCGTGTCCTGCAGGGACGGGTAAAAAGCTGAAGTTCTGCTGTCGCGATTTGATGCGCGAGTTGCAGACGATCGAGCATATGCTGGCAGCCGAGCAAAGCGAGGCTGTCAAGGACCATATTCGCAGGGCATTCGCCAAATTTGGCGAACGCGCTTGCCTGCGGACCTATCAGTGTATGGCCGAGATGGCATCATCTGTGACCGCTGGAGATCGTGGCCAGTCGATGGCGCTCGACTCGTGTACACAATTCGTGGAACGGTTTCCAGAAAATCCGGTGGCTCTGGCCTTTATGGCCACGTTGACGCTGGTTGCCGACGATCCGGAAAAAGCGGTCGAACTGCTACAGAAATCGTTGCGTTACTCGCCTGCGGAGTTGCCACAATTCGTTCGCCCTGTGGTAGTTGAAGTGGCTCGCTACTGCGTCGCAGGAAACCACGTCCCGATGGCTGTCGGTTTGTACCGACTCATTGAGGAGGTGTCTGAAGAGGACGACCCATTGGCGGAAGACGCCGGTGCGGTTTTGCGGTCGCTCGTTGGCGATCGCACGATCCCTCTGGCCTTGCGCCAGGACTACGAGTTGACCGAGCCGACAGAAGATGTT
>WGDQ01000650.1 GCA_015493185.1 Planctomycetaceae bacterium | reverse complement strand
CATGAAACCATCGGCGCGCGTCCCAAGACGGGCCATGCCACGCAGCCGTGGAAAACGCGCCGCCGCCTCGATGTGCGCGACGGGCTCAACAAGGGCGAAAACCTTTTCGAATTTCGTGTGACCAGCGATTTTGGACCGCCCGCTCTTTGGGTGCGGATTCGAGACGACAAAGGAAAACGCCTTGCCGCGGACGATGGTTGGTCGGTCTCGCTGGCCGGTTCGGCCTGGCGCGACGCCTGTCGGGCTGAACGATTGGTGACCGCTTTCGCCGAGTCGCAACCAACACGCGAGATTCTTCCGCGAGGGCCCGCGACCTGGCGCCGCGTGTGGACGAAATACGCCGTCGCCGCGCTGCTGTTGGCCGTGCTCGGTTGGTGGCTTTCGCGCACTGGGGGCGTGTACCGCTTCATGCCATCGTCGCAAGGTCTTGGCGAGCGCTGGGAGGAGCAAGCCGTTTGGTGGGCTGTGGGGGTGGTGGGCGTGGCCTACGTGGTGCTCGTGTCGCACAACGCGCGATGGCTCTACGCCTCGGCAGGATACGATGCCATGGCGCATCTGGAGTACATTCAATACATTCTCAACCATCGTCGTTTGCCGCTGGCCGACGAGGGGTGGGAAATGTATCACCCGCCGCTTTACTATCTGACCGCGGCGGTGGCGCTGGGCATGAGCGGACAATCCGCCGGCGATGCGGGCGGCCTGGCACTCATTCGCGGTTTGAGTGCTCTGGCCGCGTGGTGCAGCGTGGCGCTGGTGGCCGGTAGTTTGAAGCGGTTGTTTCCCGGCCGTTGGCAACTTCAGGTGGCCGGAACGATACTGGTGGCTTTTCTGCCAGGGCATTTGGCCCTGGCGCATTACCCGACCAACGAGTTGTTTTGTGCGGCCTTCTCGGCGGCGGCCGTATGGTGGGTGGCCAAAGGTGCCTCGCGCGGCCAGTTGAGTCGTTGGGAGTCGATCGCGCTGGGTGCGTGCCTGGGGGCCGCCCTGCTATCGAAGGCCACGGGCCTGATTCCGGCGGCCGTTGTGCTTTGTGTGCTCGCCGGAGATGTGATTGTGCGGGGAGCATGGCGCCGCGCGGGCGCGTGGTTCGATTCCGTGGGCGTGGCCACCATAACCATGTTGCTTGTTTGCGGATGGCACTACGGACGCGTGTGGCACCGGTTCGGAACGCCTTTCGCGCTGAATGTCGAAACGGCGTTTCCCTTCTGGCAAGATCCTGGCGTTCAAACGCTTGAAGGTTATTACCTGTTTGCCCGAACGTTTACCGATCCTTTTTTCGCCGGGGCCGCGCACTGGCTCGATGGGGTGTTTTCGACAGCTTTCGGTGACGGCAACTTGGGCGGCGCCGGCGTGGGCGAACGGCCTCCGTGGAACTATACCGCCATGGTATGTGGTTACTGGCTGGCGATCGGTCCGATCGTTGCAGTGGCCATCGGTGTGGTGCGCGCCCTGCTCGATTTCATCCGCCGGCCGAATATCGCCTGGTTCGCTATTTGGGGCACAACGTTCGGCATCGTCTGGTTCATGGTCTACGCGGCGATGTTTGCGCCGTGGTTCAGCGCGGCCAAGGGCACGTACATGTTTCCGGCCCTGATCGCGCTGGCGGTGTTTGGCGGTTTGGGCGTGGAGTGGCTGGTGCATTGGTGCCGTTGGTGTCGTTGGTTGCCGTGGGTGATTGTGGGGGTGTGGGCCGCCAATGCCGGGATCACGTTCTGGATTGCCGGCGATACGGCCGAAACCCACACGCGAATCGGTCAGGCGATCGCCATCCGGCAGCGACGCTTCCAGCAAGCAGCCGCGCACTTCCAGCGGGCCCTGGTTCTGAACCCCCGCCAGGCCGAAGCCCATTTCGGATTGGCCAGTTTGTTCGCAGGTAGCGGGCAGTTGAGACAGGCCGAACGACACTATGCGGCCGCCCTACGAATCGATCCTGAGCGAGCACGCTGGCGATGGGAACTGGGCGTGCTTCGCTTTCAACAAGGTCGGTTCCAACAGGCCGAGCGGGAAGCGCGCGAAGCGCTGGCCCTGCCGTTAGATCATTGGTCCGATACCGAACCGCATGCTGGCAGTCGGGCGTTGCTGGCACAAATCGTGGCGCGAACAGGCAACGATGCCCTGGCGATCATCGCCGCGTATCGCGAGCTGTTGTGCTACGACCCACAAAACGTGGCGGCCCACCGCGCCATTGCGAGGCACGCCATGCGTTTGGGGCGGTTCCCGCTGGCCGAACAGCACGCCAATATGGCGCTCGTGCTTCAGCCCCAGAGCGCTGCGACAATGGCCGATTGGGCCGAACTTCAGGCACGACAGGGGCGTGCCGCCGAAGCGGTGCGGTGGGCCCGTCGTGCCGTAGCACGCCGGCCTGAATCCGCGCGGGCCGCGCGGCTGCTGGCATGGCTGCTCGCTAGCGACGCGCAGGCCACGGCGCAGCAAACCGATGAGGCCCTGCGCTGGGCCGAAGCGGCCGTGCGCGCAACAAAAAAAGAAGACGCACGCACTTTCGACGCGCAGGCCGCCGCACTTGCACGAGCCGGCCGCTACGATCAGGCAGTTGAGGCCGCGGATCGAGCCATTCGCATCGCGCGAGATCAGAACATGCATGCGCTGGCCGAAGCAATCGAACAACGACGGGCCGCTTACCAGCGCCACCGGCCCGCGGTTCGGAACGACGAAAACCTGTTTCCCTGGTGAGCACGGCCTCGCTGCCGTGCGTATCGCGGCTTGCTTGGAAAGACGGCGGCTCGACCGCGACGATTTTCCGGCTTTGTTCTGCCGCCGCAATGCTCAGAAGGTGCCTTCTCAGTCGGAATCGGCGCGGTCGCGTGCGAATACCGGTTGCAGCGCCTCGGCCGACACCGATAGTTGCTCGGGTGCGACCCGCAGGGGGTGCAACCGTGGCTGCGCGCTCGACGCTTGATCTTCCACGACAGCGAACAATTGCAGGCGATTCTTCCCTTCGCGAAATGCGCTGGGAGGCACCATGGCTTGCGAAAACCAGGTGACCATATCGGTGTGGAAACAGGGTGCCACGGCTTCGATTTTGCCGTTGATGGCAAATGCCAGTTGAAACCGATCGGTGGGTGGATCGTGGAACGTGCCGGCGATGAGCGAGGGCACGAAGGCGTTGGCATATAGCCTGGCCCAATCGAGCAGTTCGGGAACGATCGAAAAGCGAACGTCCCACGGCTGGCCGAGCGCGAAGGAGTCGACCGATCGGCCTAGCCACTGCTTGCGCGGTCCGAACCGCCACAAACCGTCGGGGCCGGGGTCGAACAGCTTGAGCTTGCGATCGAGTGTCGCATATTGGTTTTGCAATCGGGCGTCGAACGTGAGCACCTGACCGTCGCGGGTGACGATACGTTTCTTCGGTCGCTCGGGCACGCTGTCGTTGGCGGCCGAAATGCCGTCGACTCGCCACGGCAGTTCGATGCCCAGCAAATCGGCGATTGTCGGCAAAATGTCGATAGATTCCACGTTCCGATCGCTGATTTTTCCTTCGCGCTGGTGAGGTGCTTTTATCAGCAGAGGCACGCAAAGAATGTCTTCCGGCGGACATTTGGCCGGGTTGCGGCGCGACTGATTGGGCCAAAACGAAACACCATGATCGGCCGTGACCACGATCAACGATGGGTCGTACAGGTCCAGTGCCTTCAGTCGGTCGATCACTCGTCCGAGCAACAGGTCGACCAGCCGCACTTGCAGCAGGTGGCGCTGATAGGCCTGATCGACCAGATAGTGGCTCGGCCCCCAGCGGTCGCCTTCGCGAATATAACCCGGCATGTAAAGGGCGTTGGGCGGCATATAGAGTTGCCCCTCGGGCAGGTAAACCCAAGGCTGGTGCGGCAGATAAATGTGGGCGAAATAGCACTGCGGCCGATCGCTGGTGGAAAGCGCGTTGTAGAACTTCTGAAAGTGTTCCAACTGCGTGCCGAAAGCTTTGTTCGCCTGTCGTGTGACCTCCTCTTCGCTGGGGCCGAGAAAGTCGCGCCAGGTTTGTGAGACCGAGGGCAACCGACGCGTCAGCTCCCGTGGCAGCGTCACGTGCAAATAGACCACGGCCAAGTCGCTCAAGGTGGTTTGTAACCGCCTGGCAAACTGTTCCGATTCGAACGCGCCGAAACGGCCCTCGGGGCAAAGCTGCGTGAAGGCCTCGAAGGCCTTCAGCTCGTAGCTGCCTCCTAGCAAGGTGAACAAGTTGTACGGATGGTCGCCGAACGTCGGCACACGAGTTCCGTTCTGATAGTTGCCCGTGAGAATGGCGGGCAGCGCGTGACCGGTCAGTTGATGAACACTCGTGGCATTGCGGTACCATGTGGCCTGCTCGGCCAAGGCGGCGAAGTTCGGGTACACGGCCGGGTCGATGCGCCGTTCGGCATTGAGCAGCGATGCGGTAGGGAACTCGTCGAAAACGATCATCACCACCGGCGCGGTCGCGTCCACCTCGTGCATCAATTGACGGGGATCGACCTGCTTGGTGAGCAGCTTCGACACATTGGGGCTGGCGACAAACACCAACGGAAAAACAACGATGGCCGGAGACACGGCCGAGAGAAACGACCGCCACAAGGGCCAGCGCACGTACAGGCCGGCCGTCAAGCCGCCCAGGGCCAAAGCCGCAAGTATCTCCGCATAGCCGGGTAAGAATGAGAATTTGCTCAACAGCCAGGAGCTGGCCACCGCGCCCAGCAGCGCCACGAGCAGCAAGTAAAGCCAGGTGCCCAGCGGATGCCATATCCGACGGGCAACAGCCGTCAGCACGACCAGCGCCAGCGGCACACCGAACGAAACCAACGTGATCAGCGCGATCAGGTCTGCCGGTCGGCTGCGGTGTGCTACCAGAAAGCCGGGGTGCCGGGAAAGCAAATCGTAGAGCGGCCACGCCAGCGCGAAGGCCGAGAGGGTCAGCAGATGCAGCCCGGCCGAAAAACCACGGACCGGCTGTTTCGTATCGTGTGAGGTGGCGGCTTGCGACATACGGTTCCTACGCCAACGACGCCGGACATTCGATGCGCCGTCTCGAGGCGGTTTGCCCAGCCCGCGTCATGACGAAGGTGATGGGCCGTCTTCTTCGGAGGGCTGCTGCGGATCGTCTGGCGAAGGGTTCTCGTCCTCCGAGCGGCCCAGGCCCACCAGTTTGCGCCAGTAGTGTTTAACAACCAACAGCGCCGCGCCGAGGCTACCGACCGCGGCCGGTACCAACACGTTGCTCGTGCCCGGGTCGATGTAGCCGAGCACGATTGCCGAGGGGCTTCCCAAGCCAAGCAGGTTCAACCATGATGCGGTGATCGAAAACATGAACCAAACACTCCAGAGCACCCTTCGCGGCAAGATGGCGAAGGAACCGACAAAAGAAGAAGATCGAACACAGCAGCAACCGCTACCCCCGGCTGACTGCCGCGGCCTGAGGTGCCTCGATGTTCTGATACGCCCGAAAGCAGGAATTACCAGTATAGCATGGAAACCGCGGTGAAACACGGATCGCGAACGGGCCCGAACCGCCGGTGCCGTCCCGCCTGAGGCCGATGTCCGCCGCCCGTCGTTGAGGAAGTGACAACAGTCGAGGAAGCGACAACAACTGTCGACCGCTGGAGCAACACTGTTGACGACAGAACCGAACTCACCGACCACTGCCAAGGCTGCTCGGGGCCGGACATGGGCCGTTCTCGCAGTCGCCGTTTTCCTGGCAGCCCCGTGGCCGTCGTATGTTAGTCGGCAAGTGGTGACCGATTTTCGCATCATGGACCGCTCGTGGCAGTACGACCTGCCGTGGGAGTTTGCCCAGGGCAGGGTGGTCGGTCGCGACTATGTTTTCAACTACGGTGTGCTCTACCAACTGCTGCATGCCTTGCCGCTGCTGGTGAATCGCGACAATCCTGCGGCACTGGTTCGTTTTCACGATCTCCCCGAGGTCGCACTGTCGATACTTGCCGCGTGGCTGATGTTGGCTACCACGGCCGCTTCGTGGCGCGTGCGAGCCACCCTGTTCGCGGTTTGGGTGCTGTTGCTCGTAGCCCCGGAAGACTTTCATGCCGGCCACTTGAAGCCTATGGCCGGTTTTTCATTGGCCGTCGCGTGCGGTTGGTTGTTGGGGGCACAGTGCGGCGCGACGACTCCCGGTTGGTCCCGATGGACGTGGGCGGTCTGGTGTTTCACGCCGCCGATCGTGGCGTTGTATTCGCTGGAGTTTGGCCTGGTTGCCTGTGCGGCGCTGTTGGGCACCACGATCTTGGCGGGGCTTCTTGGTGTGCGTGCATCGGGCGTGCGGGCCACGCGGTTGCGCAGGCAGGCCGTGCTATCGTCGATGCTGGCCGTTGTTGGCTTAGGAACACTGCTTGCCATGTTTCTCGCCGTGCCAGCGCTGAAGCACTACCTTCCCAACTGGTTGCAATTGGCCCGGCACTACGCCGTTGCCAAGTCGGTTTCGGTCGATTGGTGGAAGCTGGCCGCGTTGGCCGTCGCCGGTGCATCGTTGATTGGGCTGATGTGGTTGCTGACGCTGCGGCTGCGGCGATCGCTTACCGATGCTACTGCCGAGAACAGCACGCCGCTGGCCGCCGACCTGGCACTGCTGGCCGCCGTGGTGTTTGCGCTGCTTTGGTTGCGATACGCACTGGTGCGAGGAGGAATCAGTCACTTTTACCGTGGAATGATTCCCACGGTGTTTACTTGGGGATGTCTCGTACCGGCCCGATTGTGGGCGATCGCGCGCGATGAAAATGATGAGAATAACGAGGCATGGCCGAAATGGCTGGCAGGCGGCACGTCGGATCGCACGATGTGGCTCACGGCGGGGCTTCTGCTCGTGTGGCTGGGGCCCTTTACCGCAACGCACGCCTTTCGTGCAGGCTGGATCGTGCGGGCTGCGGCCGTGCAACGGTTCGATCCGCGTCCGGCCGAATTGCTGGTTCAGGGTGATCCGCTCATCGAGGTGGTTACGGCTGCCCGCGACGTACCGGGATCGACGCTGTTCGTGTGGCCTTATGAAGTGCTGGTGAACGTGTTGGCCAACAAAGCGAACCCTACGTTCACGCTGCAAAGCACCTCAGCACACACGGAGCAGTTGCAACGCGCGATTGTCGAGCGATTGTTGCGGCATGACCCACCGGTGCCGGCGCTGGTGTACCGTTCGTCGCTGCCGGTAGATGGTGTGGCGCACATCACGCGAAGCAGCGCACAGTTTCGCGAGCTACTGCTGCACTACGAACTGGCCGCGCCACCGGGCAAACATCATGCGATTTTGCGTCCTACGGAACGCCCACGCCCCTGGCAGGTTGTGCCGCAAGCCATGCCGGCACACCGTGTGTTTTTCAATCCCGGCGGTCACCGTACGACGAGCCTCGCGCTGCACGGCGTTGCGGCTTCCGACCTGCTGGTGCTGAAACTGCGCGTGGCGCGAACGCCGATGTGGCTGATTGGCAAGCCGGGCTTTTTGTTGTGTCGCCTGATGTTGTCTGACGGCACGGCCCGCGATCGCCTGTTGTTAGTGCCTTACGACGGCGAGCCGCACGAAGTGCTGGTTTCGGCTACCACGATTGCCGACCCTTGCTTCTTTTCGCATTTCGTGCCCGAACGTCGGTGGCGCTCGACCGAGCGGATCGAGCGGTTGATGCTCACATGGCAGCCGATGGACCCTCTTTCGCGCCGTCCGGACGAGGTCGAGCTGATCGAGGTGGCACGCCTGGAATGCCCTGTTGCCGAGACGCTCGAAACGGCCCTGGCCGATCAGCAAAACAAAGCGGTTCGCACATGGTGCTACAGCGGCGGACCGCGGCCTTGAACATTGCGGCGGAAATGAAAGCGGGAACGCAAAAAAAAGCCGCGTTGCGTCACGTTGCGCGGGCTGACCCAGGCGGACCATGCGCCGCGATCGCCGCGTGCCGTGTGAAGCCGGACGTCGATACCTCGCGCGGCTGGCGGCGCGGCTTTGTTTGGGCTGGCTGGCGGTGGCGTGGTATCATCAGTGGGGCGTTGCCGAGAGGGTGGGCGGCCCCCAAAATGGTTGCCGGAAAGTTTTGGTGTGTTTCACGGCGTGTTTTTTTATCCGACCCTGCTGGTTGGGCGGGTAGCAAATGTGTGCGACGCGTCGGTTCATTCCTGTCATCCGAGAGGTCTATTTTTCAGTTCCATGGAAGCCCCCGATCGACGTCCTGAGCATGCCGCGATGATGGAATTCGCACGAGAATTCCCGTTTTTCAAACTGATAGGCCTGGAAATCCTGGATGCCAGACCTGGCTGGTCGAAAACCCGCATTACCTGGCGGCACGATCTGACGCAGCCTGCCGGCATCATGCACGGTGGAGTGATCGCGACGTTGATCGACACGGGCATTGCGCACGCCATCACGCCAACCGATTTTTTTCAAGAACTGTTGGCCGTTGGCGGCGCGATCGTATCGGTCGATCTGCGGGTCAAATATCTGCGTCCCGTTTCCGAGGGATCGATCGTTTGCGAATCGACGATTCCCCGCTTAGGACGGCAGATCATTCACGGAGAAAGTGTTGTAGTGAACGAAGAAGGCAAAGAAGTAGCCCGCGGCGATTCGATCTATATGGCCATTGGTGCAGATCGCCTGCGGCGCGACGGGGTGCCCGACGCGTCGCAACGTTCGCAGCCGTCGGGCGATGCAGGAACAACGCGAGAGTGAACTTCGATTGGTGGATCGGTGCGATGCCGGCACCGTGATCGGGTGCAAAGAGCGGCCGATGCGGGGCGTGCTCGCAGGACGAACGGTGGTCGGCTGGCCCGTTTCGGCCGACTGAAATTTGCGGATAGAGCGAAGTTGGAAGCCGCCTTCACGAAAAGGCGGACCAGCGAGCCGAAGGCATGCCGCAGGGCTCGTGCAATATGCGATTCTGATGATTGGGAGTGTGGTGCGATGCAATCTGGGAATCTGACGCGACGTGAGTTTCTTTGGAACACGGGCGGCGGCCTTGGCGGCCTGGCTTTGGCCCACTTGTTGGGCAGCGAGGGCCTGTTGGCTTCCGAGCGGCCCGTGCCGCGGGCCGATTTGAACGGCGGAATTCACCACCGGGCCCGTGCCAAGCGAGTCGTCATGCTCTTCATGTCGGGCGCTGCCAGCCACGTAGACACATTCGATTACAAGCCGGAATTGATCAAGCGCGACGGCCAGCCTTTCGATCCTGGCGGAGAGGTGGAGCTGTTTCAAAGCACGCCGGGGGCCACGATGAAAAGCCCCTGGGATTGGCACCAGCACGGTGAGTGCGGCAAGTGGGTGAGTGATCTTCTGCCGCATTTGGCAGGGTGCGTCGATTCGATCGCCTTCCTGCACTCGATGCAGTCGAAATCGAACGTGCACGGTCCGGCCACCTTCATGCAGCACACGGGTTTCGTGTTGCCCGGCTTTCCAAGCGCTGGCGCGTGGATCAGCTATGCCTTGGGCAGCATGAACGACAACCTGCCCACGTTTGTAGCACTGCCCGACTCGCGTGGCTTCGCACCCAACGGGCCGGCCAACTGGGGAGCGGGCTTTCTGCCGGCCCAATATCAAGGCACGATGATCCGGCCGGGGGCGAAGAACCCGATTTACGATTTGTTTCCCGGAGAAAACGACTACATCACGCCGCAAAGCGAAGCGGAGGGTCGCGAGGTTCTGTCGCGTTTGAACCAGCGCCACCAACAAGAGCGCCCCGGCGATTCGCGTCTCGAAGCCCGTATTGCGGCCTACGAGTTGGCCGCCCGACTGCAACTCAGCGCGCCCGAGGTGCTTGATCTTTCCGACGAAACCGAGGCCACGCATCGGCTTTACGGCTTGGATCGCCCCGAAACGGTCGATTTCGGTCGCAACTGCCTCGTGGCGCGGCGATTGTTGGAACGAGGCGTTCGCTTTGTCGAGGTTTTCAGCGGTGCCGACAACGGCTTTCCGAGGCGAAACTGGGACAGCCACGAAGATCTTCGCCGCGACCATGGCATGATGGCCGCTAGCATGGACCAACCGGCGGCCGCGCTGTTGAAAGACCTTGAAGCACGCGGCATGCTCGACGATACGATTGTGGTGTGGAATACGGAATTCGGTCGTATGCCATGCAGCCAAGGCAGCAAAGGACGCGACCACAACCCCGACGCCTTCACCGCTTGGGTGGCCGGAGGTGGTTTCCGCGGCGGCGTGAGCTACGGAGCAAGCGACGAATGGGGCTATCGTGCCGTCGAAAACCCGATCTATTGTTACGATCTGCATGCCACGATCTTGCACCTGCTGGGTATCGATCACGAGAAGCTCACCTTCCGTCACAACGGCATCGACCGACGATTGACCGACGTTCATGGGCGTGTGATCGACGAGATCTTGGCCTGATGCCTTGATCGGTACCGCGTGAAGATTCTTCTCCGCCATGCGAACGGCCCTTGTGCCGCGAGATGGTTCCACAAGCCTCGCAGGCGCGGCAGACGCGACATGCGCGGGGGTAACGGCTTTGCGGCGCGTGCTCTGCCAGGTCGTTTGCCGTCGTTGGGGTGCGCGGCAAATGTGGTTGATAGGTGGTGGTCAGGCTGCCTGTGGTTCGGCGGTGCCGGCGGCGTGCTGAGCAGATGCGCCGCGCTGCCGCCGCACTTTCGACAAAGCGAATCTGCCCATGCAACAATCCGAGCTCGACGCTTGGCATATGAATCGCGCGATCGAACTGGCCGCGCTGGGTGAAGGTTACGTGGAACCGAACCCCATGGTGGGTGCCATTGTTGCCCGCGGTGCCGAGATCATTGGCGAGGGGTGGCATCGTAAGTTCGGCGGTTCCCACGCTGAGATCGAGGCGCTGAGAATTGCCGGTTCGCGTGCCCGTGGTGCGACGCTCTACGTCACGCTCGAGCCCTGTTGCCATCAGGGCAAAACGCCGCCTTGCACCGAGGCCATTCTGCGGGCCGAAATCGGGCGGGTTGTCGTGGCGCAGCAAGACCCATTTCCTCAAGTGTGCGGGCAGGGCCTTGCCCGACTGCGCGAGGCGGGAATCGAGGTCGTGGTCGGTGTTCAGCAAGAGCAAGCGCAACGATTGAACGCTCCTTATTTGAAGCTCGTTCGTACCGGTCGCCCCTGGGTGATCGCCAAATGGGCCATGACGCTCGACGGCAAGATCGCCAGCACCACGGGCGATAGCCGCTGGATATCGGGCGAGGTTTCCCGCAGCCTGGTGCACCGATTGCGCGGACGTGTCGATGCGGTGGTTGTGGGACGCCGGACGGCCGAACGCGATGATCCGCTGCTCACGGCCCGACCGCCCGGGCCGCGCACGGCCACGCGGATTGTGGTCGACACGGCCGCGCGGTTGTCGACGGCAAGCCAGTTGGTGCGCACCACCGCTCAAGGTCCGGTGCTGGTGGCCGTCGGCCGCACGGCTTCGGTCGACGATCGTCGT
>WGDQ01000649.1 GCA_015493185.1 Planctomycetaceae bacterium | reverse complement strand
TGCTCACACCGGTGTTGCTCGAGCATTACGGACCTCGCGTGGCGTTTGGTGTGCCCGGCGTGCTGATGTTGCTGGCGACACTCACCTTTTGGCTGGGGCGATACCGATTTGTCCACATTCCGCCGGGCGGCAAAGACTTTCTGCGCGAAGGCCTCGACCGCCGAACGTGGCAGAGCGTGGGGCGACTGATGGTGCTCTATCTGTTCGTGGCCGTCTTTTGGGCGCTGTACGACCAAACCGGCTCGGCCTGGGTGCTGCAAGCGCGGAAGATGGACCGCCGGCTATTGGGCGTCGAGTGGCTCGAATCTCAGATTCAGGCCGTCAATCCCATTATGATCATGGCGTTCATCCCGTTATTCGCTTATGTGATTTACCCGGCCATCAGCACGGTTTATCGTCTCACTCCACTGCGAAAAATCGGGATCGGCTTTTTTCTTACAGCGGCATCGTTTGCCGTTTCGGCCGTGATCGAACATTGGATTGTCGTGGGCATGCGACCCAATATCGTTTGGCAGTTGGTGGCCTATGCCATTCTCACGGCTGGCGAAATCATGGTTTCCATCACATGCCTGGAGTTCTCTTATACGCAAGCACCGCGACGCATGAAGTCGCTGGTCATGGGCGTGTTTTTCCTGTCCGTTTCGCTCGGAAACCAGTTCACCGCGTTGGTGAACCGGTGGATCGAACGGCCCGACGGCACAAGCCGGTTGGCAGGCGCCGACTACTACTGGTTTTTCGCGGCACTTATGGCGATTACCACGGTGGGTTTCGTACTGGTGGCCAGCGGCTACCGCGGCACCACGCAATTGCAGATCGAGGTCGATGCGCACAATGCGTGACCGGCGGTCGAGCGGCGGCTTGCGCGGCAGCATGCATTTTCCGGGATCTCGGGACATGGGGGGCGGATGTTTATTTTCCGTCCCCCTTTCGATCTTCCTTTCCATTCCACCATCACGTCTATGCTTTGTGGCTGTCGAGGCATTGTTGCCATATGGCACCGCGATGCCTTGGGCGATGCCTTGCAAGCCGACGCGTCGCGGGCCTTGTTGCCAGGCAGGTGATGGGGCCTGCTGTTGATCGATCGGTGCCAACGTCTGTGGCAAGGTGCTTTTTGCCTTTGGCAACGCAGCCCAGAGGCCGGTTTCCTTTTGAACCGCGGCGCGTTGGTCCGACGCCTATGCTTCGCGAGCGGATGCGCATGAAGCGCGCCTGGTGTTTGTGACGAAAAAGCCGAGGTGGTATCTTCAAAAGTGTAGACGGCTTAGCCACAGTGCAGCCGAAGCCGGCCGCCACAAGATTCCGCTGATTTCCCAGCCCGAGCCGCGATCTCCAGCGAGCGTCGATTTCCGGCAAGCTTGTCGCATCACCTCTGTTTTTCTTCAGTGTTGTTTTCTTCTGTTTGCTTCATTCGTTTGCAGGTTCTTTTTTTGGGCAAAGGGATGTGGCTGCCCGCGTCGAGCGATGCGTTGCCGATAGCGGTGGGGCCACGAGCTAAATCATGCCGGCCGCTTACGTTGTTGGCGACGAGCCGATTCCCGGATATCGCCTGCTCGGTTTTTTGGGCCGAGGCGGGTTTGGCGAGGTGTGGAAAGCCTCGGCACCGGGTGGCGCGCATGTGGCGCTGAAGATCATCGAGTTGCACGGCAAACGCGGCGCCAAGGAGTTTCGGGCCCTGCAACTGGTGAAGAACATTCGTCATCCGAATCTGGTGCAGGTCACGGCCTTTTGGATGAAGAATGCCCAGGGCGAGATTCTCGACGAGACGATCGCCGATGCCGTTACGGTGGCTGAAGTCGAGGCTCCGGCCGATGCGAAAGAAACGCTCGACATCCAGTCGATCGAGCAGGCCCGAGCGTTTCCCGCCGAGCTTATCATCGCCATGGGACTGGGAGACAAAAGCCTTGCCGATCGGCTGACGGAGTGCCAGCAACAGGGGCTCGAGGGCATACCGGGCCACGAACTTCTCGACTACATGGAGCAGGCGGCCCGGGCGATCGACTTCTTGAACAGCCCACGGCACGACCTGGGCAACGGACCGGTTTCGATCCAGCATCGCGACATCAAACCGCAAAACATCTTGATCGTGGGCGACGCCGTACAGGTGTGCGACTTCGGGCTGGCTCGCGCCCTGAGCGACATCACGATGACGCAGTTCGCCGGTTCGCCTGCATACTCGGCGCCGGAATGCCTCGACGGGAATCGCGTCAGCCCGGCAACCGATCAATACTCATTGGCCGTCAGCTACGTCGAGTTGCGCACCGGCGTGTTGCCTTTCGATGATGAATCGTTGATGAGCGTGATCAACGCGCACCTGCAAGGCACCCTGAACCTTTCCCGTCTTCACGAGGCCGAGCGGCGCGTGATTGAAAAGGCAACGGCCCGCGTTCCCGAAGAGCGGTTCGCATCTGCCCGCGAAATGGTGCGGGCCTTGCAGGTAGCGATGGAAGAAACGGTCGACGAGACGTTGGACGGTTCGCCTGATTTGAAAAGGCCGTCTGATGCTGCTGGTTCGCCGCCGCGTGAGGCGGCTTCGTCGAGCATTTTGATCACCGCGCCGCACCTCCACGTTGACGCCGACGACGAAACACTACAGTCGCGAGATACGGCCGACGACGAGTTGGGGCGGGCCACCGTGACCGATGCCTTGGGGGGCCGTACGGCAGAACTGGTTGAAGACGCGCTCGGCCGACGCAATGCAAGCGGGGCCTCGTCGCTTGCGCCGCCAAAAGACGACGCGCCTCTCAGGAGTCGAGCAAAACGGATTGCGATTACCGGGGGGCTTGGCGTTGCGGCCGTCGTCGTAGCGCTGGCCGCGACATTCGTCTGGCGAACAGGCATCAGCTCTCAACGACCAGCCGGCAAGAACCTTGTCCAGCAAGATGGGCAACAGCCTGAGGATGCGGTTGCGGGCGCCGGCGATTCGGCATCGGTCGGCACAGCGGTAGGCGCGAGCGGTCTGGCGCTGCCCGACGATCCGGAGCAGCGTTGGCAAGTAGCTCAGCGTAGTCTAAAGACGGCCCTTGCGGCACTTGATGAGCAACCATCGGAGGCAGTATCGCATGCCACGGCGGCATTGACCGCGATCGAGGGCCTTGAAACCTCAATGGTTGTTCCCGCTCCCCAACTGCAAGAGCTTCGACGGAAGGCGTATTTGACGCGGGCCCGTGCGGCCCTGCGAATAGATGATATGGCGGCCGCGCGTGCCGATCTCGAAGCACTACGCCAAATCAGCGATCGCCAGAACGAGCAAACGGCCGATGCATCACTGGTGAAGGCCGTAGAGCTGCTGGTGGCCGTAGACGATGCAACGAGTTCTGCGAATCAAGAGTCGGATTGGCCGCTTTTATACCGGCGGGTCGGTCAGGCCGCCGGCTCGTTGCCCGAGATCTGGGAGCGCGAAGAACTGCGCCGGGCGAGCGAAGAACTAGAGGAACGGATCGTCCGGCAAGCCGAGACGTTGCTGTCGAGCGGCGACCACGCGGCCGCGAAATCGCTGCTAGCGTCGGCGCGCGACAGCGGCAAACCGGATGCAGCCATCTCGCTGTTGTTGGCCGAAGCAGATTTGGCCGAGGGCGATGTTGCAGCCGCGTTCGATGCGATCGCTTCCATCGAAAACGTCGAGCTCGACGGCCCACAAAGAGCGCGGCACGCGGCACTGCACGCTGCCGCACTTTTGCAGCGTCGATATGGTGACGACACCTCAGAGACTCGCCCAAAGAATACTGCGTCGGATGAGGTGTTAGCCGAGGCGCTCGATCGGTGCCGGCAGGAATATCAGGCGTTGCCGGTCGTGCGGGGCGGTTCGGCTGTCGAACGGGCAACCCGACGGCTGCTCGACGCACTTGATCTGATCAAGACGGCATCTCGCTCGCACGCCGCTGCGCCGGCTGTGCGCGACGGGGCGATCGATCTGACGGCCGTACTTCAAGACCGCCTGTCGCAACGCCTGCTTCGCGAGACGGTCCGCCAGCTTCACGTCGAGTTTTTGAAACAGCGAATTCGCGGCCGCGTTGAATCGACGGACGTGCCCGATTTCGCAGCGCAGCAGCGCGATTGCCAGACCGTTGATCAGTCGTTGGTTCGCGACGGGTTGGTTACGGCAGCTTGGGCCGAAGCGCTAATCGAAAACGGCCGTCAGGGGCCGGCGCTCGATCGCATTTTCGACGACAACCTGCCGCTCGACGCGACGTTCGAGCCTTATGTGCCCTACGTGCGGCTTCGCGTTTTGGCGACCAGCGGCAATCTGTTCGACTCGCCGTTGTTCGAGCAAACGCTTCAGCAAGTGGTTGCGGCGTTTGGGCATCGGCCCTTGCCGCCGGCATTGGTGGCCCCTTACCGGCAGCGGCGCGCGGCGTCCATCGTGCTGTCGGTCGTCCAGCGCAATCGGCGGCAGATCGATTCACTTGCCAGCGCCGCGCTCGACTCGCCATTTCGCGATCCGGGCGCGGCCGCAGCGGCGTACGAGCTACTGCAAACTTTCGACTGCCTTCTAAGCGAGCCGGAAGAAACGCCTGCACAGGCGGCGGGAGACCGTGAGCCGCCGGCTGACGGGGAGCACGCTTCGCACGAGAACCTTGTGGCGGCTGTTCGCTTGAACCTGATGTTGGGCGCCTGGTTTCGACAACCTTCAGATGTCGCGACGGCTCGGCAATTGAGTCGGCAGCTCGCAGCGTACTTCGAAAAACTGCCCGACACTGCGAAGCCGCTCGATCACGTGCTGACGCTGCGTGTTTTGGCTCAGTCGCACGCGGTCGATGCCCACGAAGACAGCGATGCGCTGTTGACGGCCGTTTCGGCCTATCAGGAACTAGTGCAGCGATTGGTGGCCGAATCGGCCGTAGGAGACTGGGACGACGACGTCGCTGTGCGCGTGATGCGCGAACTTGTAGAACCGGCGTTGTCGCTGGAAAGCGGTGTTGACAGGCTCGCTCAAGAGCAGCAACCCCGCGCGATGGCGGCATATGC
>WGDQ01000648.1 GCA_015493185.1 Planctomycetaceae bacterium | reverse complement strand
GTTTCTCCGGATCGTGCGGCGCTCGTCGTTGTTGTTTATTTCCAAACGATATAGGCCAATGCAACAAGAGAGGTGAATGAGACCACCATGCCCCGTGTGATTGTGCTAGACCCATTGGCCCAGCAAGGGCTCGATTTGCTGGATGAAGCCGAGGGCATCGAGTACGACGTGCGAACCGGCTTGAAAGGGGACGAACTGCGCGAGGCGCTGACCCAATACGAGGGGGCGATTGTTCGCAGTGGCGTGAAGCTCACGGCCGACGTGCTGGAAGGCAATCGACGGCTGAAGGCGATTGTTCGCGCCGGGGTAGGCACCGACAATATCGACCTGAAGGCCGCTACGCGGCTGGGCATTGTGGTGATGAACACACCGGCCGGCAACACGCTGAGCACGGCCGAGCACACACTGGCCTTGATGCTGGCCATGGCCCGCAACATCGCGCCGGCGTATCAAAGCCTGATTGAAGGACGCTGGGACCGCAAGAAATATATGGGCACCCAGTTGGCCGACAAAACGCTGGGCATTGTGGGACTGGGCCGCATTGGGCAAGCGGTGGCCGCGCGGGCACGGGCCTTCGAAATGCGGGTGTTGGGATACGACCCGTTCGTGTCGACCGAGCGAGCCAAAGAATTGGGCATCGAAACCGTGGCCTCGGTCGATGATTTGCTTCCGGAAGTCGATTTCCTGACGGTTCACACACCGCTGACGTCGGAAACGCGGTCGCTGATCGGTGCCAAGCAGATTGCGCGTTTGAAGCCCGGCGCGCGGCTGATCAATTGTGCCCGGGGCGGCATTTACGACGAAGCGGCGTTGGTCGAGGGCATGAAAAGCGGTCGCATTGCCGGCGTGGCGCTCGATGTGTATAGCGAAGAGCCGTGCACGGACAGTCCGCTGTTCGGCATGCCGGGTGTGGTGGCCACGCCGCACTTGGGAGCCAGCACCGAGGAGGCCCAATCGAACGTAGCCGTGGAAGGGGCCCAACTGCTGATCGAGTATCTGACGCGAGGAACGATTCGGCACGCGGTGAACACCACGCCGCTGGACCCGAAAACGTTGGCCGGATTACGGGGCTTTCTGGACGTGGCCTATCGCTTGGGGCTGCTGCACGCACAGATGAGCAGCGGCGCGCTGGAGCGCTGCCGCCTGTTGTTTCGCGGAGAGGTGGCGCAGAAAGACACGCGGCTGCTCTGCTCGGCTTTTGCCGCGGGGCTGCTGGAACACGCCCTGGACGAGCCGGTGAACATCGTGAACGTGCAGCTTTTGCTCGAGGAGCGGGGCATTTGTCTCGAAGAACAAACGAGCACCGAAAAGGGCGATTTCAGTTCGTTGATCGTTGCCGAATCGTATACCGACGAAGGCAGTTATTTAGCGGCCGGCACGCTGTTTGGCAATTCGCTGGTGCGGTTGGTGCGCGTGGGGCCCTACCGGCTCGAGGCGTATCTCGATGGAACGCTGCTCATCTTCACACATGAGGACGTGCCGGGCATCATCGGCAACGTGGGAACGATTTTCGGAAGGCATGGCGTGAACATCGCGCAAATGGCCGTGGGGCGCGAGCGAGCCGGCGGCGATGCAATCGGCGTGTTGAATCTGGATGGCCGTCCGCCGCAAGAGGCGATCGACGAGATGTTGGCGCAGCCGCACATTCGCAGCGCCACCGTGGTGGAGTTGCCGGCTGCTGGTGAGCGTCCTGCGTGGATGGTAGGATAAGCCCGCTCGAAAGCAGGAACGCCGCCATCTTCCCCGAGTACCGGCACCCCCTCGAACATCCCGGCCCCCGGCGTCATGGCCGTCGCGCGGCACGTTGCCGGTGGAGCCGATGTGTTGAAACGTGCCAGAACGCCGAGACGCTGCACGCTGTGGCCTGTCTGGGCGAATGACGAGAAAGGTTGGAGCGGCCGTTTCTGATCGCACGGGCCCGTGTGCCGGAACAACCGAGAAGCGAGACACGACGACCACTTTTTCCCACACCGCGGCAGCGACCGGAACGTTTCGGACCGGACGGCCGCGGCGCGTGACGGAGGCGAAAAGATCATGGCTGTAGGACGTATCGCATGGGCCGCCATGCTGCTGTCGACCCTGGCAGCGGTTGGGTGCGCAAAGAAACCGGCCGAAGAGGCCTCTTCGGCAGTCGACAGCGGTGCGGCGCCGGGGCCGTCGGACACGGAGAACGCAGAGAACAACACGGCAGCGGGTGCGGGCAATGGCCAGATGCCGGACGCCCCCACGGCGGCGGCCGCGGGGAGCGGGACCGCGGCGAATTCGAGCGGCCAGCCTTCGAACAGTGAAGATTCGTCGGCGAGCAAGACGAGTGGTGCGGAGCAATCGACGGCGGGAGATACGGAGCAGACGGCAGCGGCAAAATTTCAGCCCACGCAGTTGATCGAACTGATGATGCGGCCCGTGAGC
>WGDQ01000647.1 GCA_015493185.1 Planctomycetaceae bacterium | reverse complement strand
GGCGCTGTCCGCGGATGCGGGCGGGACGGCGGTCGGCGGGTGTTTTTTTTCAGGGCCGTTCCAAAGCCCGCGCACCGATGGGGGAAGACTTTCACCTGGTCGTGTGGCCGCCGGGCAAATGGCTGCAATGTCGAATTGGTCCAAATCGACCTGAATCCCCAACTCGGTTGCCAGCACATCGCGGCCCGCGGGGCTGATGGTGAGCTGCACGTTGCGGCTTGCGCGCACGAGCACGTCGAGCAACCGGACGGCGTAAACCGCCCCGCTTGCGCCGGTAATTGCCACAACAAAGTCGGCCATGATTCTTTTTCCGGTGCGATGAATTGTTTCGTACGATGGCCCGTTCCACACGATTTGGTTCGAATCGATCCCTGCCGCGGTACGTAGCAGGAACTCGGATTGTGGCGGCGCGATGCATTGTAGCCGCAGTTGGGGCAAGGCTGTTTGCTGAGCTCGAGCA
Source organism: Planctomycetaceae bacterium (assembly GCA_015493185.1). Classification (GTDB taxonomy): domain Bacteria; phylum Planctomycetota; class Planctomycetia; order Pirellulales; family JAEUIK01; genus WGDQ01. The sequence goes on along the minus strand of WGDQ01000647.1, from coordinate 5,669 downwards.
GTGGCGATTTGATGTAATGCGGGTTCGATATGCTTACGACTCGACGAGGTTCCGGTTCGATAAGCTCGCGGCGGTGTGGCGCGAGGCCGGCGGGCAAGCTGCGGTTGGTTTGCCTCGTGGCCGCGTGCAAACGTGGCCACATGTAAACGGTGTGAGAACCGAAAAAAACCAGGTTGAGCGCGTTAAGCTGCGGGAGACCGCACTGCGGCGAAAACGTCTATGCAATAAGAGCAGCGACAACCGAGTTCGCCTCTCAACAACGGACCGTTGCCGCAGGCGGTGGTTTCTGCGGTCGCTGCGCAAAGCATCGTCAGCACGTGCCAACATACAGCGTGGCAATGCCGAACGTCAGGGGTTCATACGATACGTCGCGCAGCCCGGCCTGCTCCATGCGTCTTACCAAGGCGGGGCCCGAGGGAAACTCGGCCACGCTGGCGGGCAGATAGTTGTAGGCCCGATGACGGTTTCGCGCCATGAGCTGACCTATGGCCGGCAGCACGAAGCGGAAATAGAATTGGTACACGGCTTTGAACGGTTGCCACGTGGGCTGCGAGAATTCGAGCACGGCCACGCGACCGCCGGGCTGGCACACGCGGACCATTTCGGACAGGCCGCGATCGGTGTCTTGCACGTTGCGCAGCCCGAATGCAACGCAAACGATTTGAAAACGTCCGTCGGGCAGAGGCAACCGCGAGGCGTCGGCTTCGATAAATTGAACGCGCTGCGCCAGGCCGGTGCGCTGGGCTTTGCGGCGGGCGACGACCAGCATCTCGTGGCAGAAGTCGGCGGCCAGAATGTCGACCGGAGGGCCGTTGCCTCGGGCATAGGCCAAGGCCAGATCGCCCGTGCCGGTGCAAAGGTCGAGAATGGGTGCCTCGCCTTGCGGCGCAACGCGGCGGACGGTGCGCCATCGCCAGTAGCGATCGACGTTGAGCGAGAGCAGGTGGTTCAGCAGATCGTAGCGCGGCGCGATTTCGCCAAACATCCGCCGCACGCTCGACGCCGATTTGTCGACGCGCGAAACCGGTGCGGCAGATGTGGTGCTGGAGGCGGGCGGCTCGCCGATCGCAGTGGAAGATCGCGGCGGGTGGTTCATGGCAGGGCCATTTTAGCCAACCTCGCATGCTTGGGAAACGGTCGGCAAGACAGGCGGACGGACGACAAAGGGCGTGTGGCGCTTTGTCGGGCGAATGAATGCACGCTGTGGTTGATGCGACTGCATGCGCGGAATAGCGGGATAGCCGGATAGCGGAATAGTTGGCGCGTATGTAAAACGTTGCGTGCGCGATGACGCGGAAAGCCGTGTGCGCGCGAAAGGCACACGGTACCGTAAGGCAACCGGACGGGAAAACGGTGGGCGGCTTGTGCGCCGACACAGCCGGTCGGACGATGCGTATCGGGCCGGTGGCCACGGACGTTTGTTCAAAGGACGGTAAGCCACGTGACGAACTCCATGATTCCAGAAACCGGGCGGCGAGTTGTGGTTCATTTACTGCCGGCCTTGCTGCCTGAGCGGCTTCCGGACGACGCCGCGTGTGTGGTGATCGACGTTCTGCGGGCATCGACCACGGTGGTTCGGGCGCTGGAAGCGGGTGCTCAGGGCGTGGTGGCCTGTGAAACGGTGGATGAAGCACAGCGTTTGGCCACGCGGTGGGCCGCCGAGCCTGGCGATCCGCGGGCGGTGCTGCTCGGCGGCGAACGGGGCGGTTTGCCGATCGACGGTTTCGACTTGGGCAATTCACCCGCCGAATACCGAGCGGAGGTTGTGGCGGGACGGATGGTGGTGTTCACCACCACCAACGGCACGCGGGCATTGGCGGCATGTCGTGGTGCGAAACGCAAACTTCTGGGCGCGCTGGTCAACCGCGGTGCCGTGGTCGAAGCGGTGAAGGCCGAGCGGGAGATTCACTTAGTTTGTGCCGGCACACGGGGCGAAGTGAGCCGCGAAGATGTGCTGGCCGCCGGCGCAATGGTCGAGCGGCTTCTCGATTGCGACGGCATAAACGGGGGTCCAAGCGGCTGGCAGTGCAACGATTCGGCACGGATTGCCCGCGATACGTGGCGGCAAGTGGTGGGCGACTCGCGCCGCTTCGAGTCGCTCGATCGCCAGCAACAGGTTCGCTTGCTGGCGGCTGCCCTGAGAGAGACGCAAGGCGGCCGGAACCTACGGGCGATCGGGCTCGATGCCGACCTGCTTCAGGCGGCCCGGTTGGACGATTCGTCGTGCGTACCCTGCCTGAAAGACGACGGCGTGTTGCGGCCCGCATAGCCAGACACATGCGGCGTCGCGACGTATCGCGAATGCCGTAGTGCGGCCCCGCGACGTGCTTCGGTGCCCGTTGGCCGCGTGAGGCGGGGAGCGTCGCCATAGACCGCGAGGCGGGGCGGGCGGTACACTGGCCCTTTTGCCCGGGCGGCCCGAGCAGCATGGGGTGCCGTGCGAGGCTACGTGAAAAACGAATCAAGCGATCGATAGCCGAGGCCATTGCGGCTTATCGCCCCGAGGGCTTTTGCGGTCGCGCGTGTTCTCCAAGGAGCAGCCAGAGTCATGGAAATGGAACAACTCGTTTCGCTCTGCAAGCGACGCGGCTTTCTCTTTCAATCGAGCGAAATCTACGGCGGCATCAACGGCTTTTGGGACTACGGGCCGTTGGGCGTGGAACTGAAGCGGAACATCAAGGAAGCCTGGTGGCACGACATGGTGACGAGCCACGATGAGCTCTCGTTGGCCGAGGGCGCGCCCGATCGCTACGCCATGACGGGTCTCGACACGACGATCATCATGCACCCGCAGGTGTGGAAGTGTTCGGGGCACTACGATTTGTTTCACGACTACATGGTGGACTGTCGCGAGACGAAGGGCCGCTATCGTTACGATCAGGTGGTTGGCCGTTGGGTGGCCTACGAAGGGCAGCGGATTTTTGTCACCTCGACGGCCAGCGGCGAGGAGGCGCTAGAACAAATCGAGCGGCGGGCGCTCAAGTTTTTCAAGTTGCGGGCCAAGCAGGCCGACCGCCTCGACTGGCAAAGCGAACTGACCCCCTTGCCGCAGGTGAAAAACTTCGAGCAGGTATTGGCCCCGGAAGCCACGCAGTTGGGCACGTTGACCGAGCCGCGGGAATTCAACTTGATGTTCAAGACCTACGTGGGTCCGCTGGCCGGCGAGGAAAACGTGGCCTTTTTGCGTCCGGAAACCGCGCAGGGAATTTTCGTCAATTTCAAGAACGTTTTAGACAGCACGCGGCTGAAAATTCCGTTCGGCATCGCGCAAATAGGCAAGAGCTTTCGCAACGAAATCACGCCCCGCAATTTCACGTTTCGCTCGCGGGAGTTCGAGCAGATGGAGATCGAGTTCTTCTGCCATCCCGACTCGTCGCAGGCGTGGTACCGGTACTGGCGCGATCGGCGGTTCCAGTGGTACGTGGGTCTTGGGCTGGCGAGCGAACGGCTGCGATTGCGAGAACACGACGCCGACGAGTTGAGCCACTATTCGTGTGGCACGGCCGATATCGAGTATGCATTTCCATTCTTGCCCGAGGGGGAGTTCGGCGAGTTGGAGGGTGTGGCGCACCGCGGCGATTTCGATCTGCGAAGCCACATGGAAGGCAAGCTGGTTCGCGAAGGCGACCGGCTCGTGGTGGAAAAGGGCCCCGACGGCAAGCCGAAGTACCGCGGCAGCGGCAAAGACCTGAGCTATTTCGACGACGTACGACGCGAGCGATATATTCCCCACGTGATCGAGCCGTCGGCGGGTGCCGATCGGGCAGCGCTGGCTTTTCTGTGCGAGGCGTATCAGGAAGATGAAGTGCCCGACGAGAAAGGGCGACCGCGGCGGCGCGTGTTTCTACGATTTCATCCGCGTTTGGCACCGATCAAAGCGGCCGTGTTTCCGCTGGTGAATCGAGACGGCATGCCGGAGATTGCCGAGCGCATTTATCACGAGTTGAAGCCGCATTTTCCCGTGTTCTTCGACGCCAAGGGCTCGATCGGCCGGCGTTACGCGCGGCAGGACGAGGCGGGCACGCCCTTCTGCATTACGGTAGACAGCCAAACGCTGGAAGATCAGACCGTGACGATTCGTGATCGCGACACGCTCAAGCAGTGGCGCGTGAACGTGTCGCGGTGTGCCGAGGAAATTCGTGAACGCTTGAAACCGGCCCTGGGATGAAAGCCGCCATCAGCCTGGCCTGCTCGATGCAGGCGCCGCTCGAACAAGACCTGAAAGATTATCAGGCCGCACGCTGCGGGGCGGTCGAACTGTATTTCGGCAAGCTCGAGCAGTATCTGGCAACGCACTCGCTGGATGCGTTGCGGCACCTGCTGGCCGCAAGCGAGCTGGAAACGCCGGTAGCCGCTTTTCAGGGCGGGTTGCTCGACAGCGAGGGCGAGGCCCGTCGCGAGGCCTGGCAGTTGTTCGAGCGACGACTCGAACTGTGTCGCGCGCTGGGAGTTGGCACGGTGGTGGTTGCCGGCGACGTGCAACGCCCGGTCGACGCGGCGTTGGTCGCACGAGTGCAGGACTCATTGGCACAAGTTGCCGAACTGGCGGAGCGCCACGAAGTGCGGGCGGCGTTGGAGTTTCAAGGTCGGGCCACGCTGGCCAACAATTTGTGCTCGGCCCTGGCGCTGGTGCAAGCGGTTGGCAGCGACTGGTTGGGACTTTGCCTCGATGTGTTCCACTACTACACCGGGCCGAGCAAGGCGGAAGATCTGGCCGGACTGACGCGGGAAAACCTGCTGCACGTACAGGTGTGCGACCTGGCCGGAACGCCGCGCGAATTGGCCAGCCCATCGGATGCCGTGCTGCCCGGCGATGGCGACTTTCAGTGGTCGGTCATCATCGAACGATTGAAAGAGATCGGCTACGAAGGTTACGTTTCGCTCGAGGTGCTCAACCCGCGGATGTGGGGTGTTCCGCCCTTGCAATTGGGCGAGATCGGCATTACCGCCGTGCGACGGCTGCTGGGCCAGGCCAGCATGGAGTGAACGGGGAACGCCCCGATCGCTGCCGACCGGCTGAAAAAAATCGGCGGCGCGAAACCACACAGAGCGAAACGCTCACCGGCCCATGCGACGCCTTGCATCGGATGGCGTCGGAGAAAGAAGAAGAAGAAGAAGAAGACCGCGGGAGATCGGACGTCGCCGATCGGGCGATGCCAGGCTGATTCGGCCCGGTTTGTCCCTGGTCGGATGAAGGTCGAATCCGACCGAGCCGCGCGTGGTCGATAGGGCAAGCAGGCTATCGCGATTGCTGGTTGATTCTGACGGCCAACAAGTCGAGCTGACTCTTCAAATCGGCCAACAGCGTTTGAGGAGCGGCGCCGTCGGCAAGGTGGCAATAGAAGGCCCGACTGGCCGACTCCCAAACGGGTGCCTCGCGCATGGCCACGTGCCGCACCTCGTCGAGCTGTTCGTCCAAATGCTGCAAGCGATCGCTGGTTTGACGGTAACCGGCCTGGAGCCGTTCCAAATGCCCCAACAGGCCAAGGATCAACAGCGCTTGCGAAACGAGGGCCATGGGCAGCCCCACGGACCACAACTCAGGGCGCGATCCGGCCACAGACCAGCCGATGAGCACCACGCCGCAAACGAGCCCCACGATGCCCAACCCCGTCGCCGGCCAGGCGAACCACGAACGCCGCGGCGTGGTCGATTTTTTCGCGACGGGC
>WGDQ01000646.1 GCA_015493185.1 Planctomycetaceae bacterium | reverse complement strand
CTGGGCGGGCAGCAACCTGGCCAGTTATGCGATGGCCGAAGAAGCCATCTTGCAACTGGCCGAGCAAAAGATTTCCGCGCGGCGGATACGTCATCAGGTCGCTCAGGTTGGCGAGGCGCGACTTGCCGAGCGCGACCGAGCGGTGGCCCAATTGCAAACCATGGAGTTGCCTGCTCGTCGCCGCGGCAGTGCCTCTCAGGAAGCTCCCGAAGTGGCCGTGGTGATGATGGACGGAGGTCGCTACCAACGCCGCGATCACTTTGCGGCGCGAGGCGAAGCCAAACCGCGCACGTCGCGGCAGCCGTCCTCGCCCCATTGGCGAGAGAGCAAAGTCGGTTGCCTGCTTTCGATGACCAGCGAGGTCTACTCCGACGATCCTTGCCCCACGATTCCTGACGACTTCGTGCACGCATCCGCGGTGCAGGAAATCGCGAACATGGCGGTAAATCCAGGGTCCGACGGGCCGGCTGAAGATTCTGCAGGGCTGTTGCTGGCGACTGCGGGCGACGGGCCGGCGGCGTCTTACAAGCCTCCGGAATTGCAAAGCCGAGAGGTCGTGGCCAGCGGCCAAAGCTCGCAGGAGTTCGGCTGGCAACTCGAAGCGCGGGCACGGCAATTGAACTTTCCCGCTGCCGAGCGGTCCGCCTATGTCGCTGACGGCGCGAAGACGAACTGGCGGATTCAGCGCGAGCACTTTCCTCAAGCGACGCCCATTGCCGATTTGATGCACGCGTTGTCCTATGCGTGGAGCGCCTCGAAAATGGATGAGGGAGAAAACACCTACCAGAAATGGGCGCAGTTGATCTGGCAAGGCGATGTGGCCGAAGTCATCGAGCACCTGCAAACGCTGCAACAGATCCATGGCAAGGCCCCGGAAGAAACGACCTCGGACCCTCGTTATCACGTCGATCGGGCGTTGATCTACTTCGGCAACAACGCCAGCCACATGAACTACCCTGAGTACCGACGGCAAGGATTGCCCATCACCAGTGCTCACATCGAATCGAGCGTGAAGCGGATCAATCGGCGGATCAAGGGGAGCGAAAAATTCTGGAATCGCACCACTAGCGAGGCCGTCTTGCAACTGCGCGCCGACTACCTCAGTGACAGCAATCCCCTGGCCCCCTTCTGGCGACGCCACCACGCCAACCAAACCGGATCCAACGCCTACCAGCATGCCGGAAAGAAACCACAATCCGCGTAATGCACCCTCAGTTGATCGATTGGACGAGCGGCCCCGCGCGGCCGAGCGGCGACGTGTGGCTCGATTGGCCGGTGCAAAGGGGGCAAGCGGGCGGTGCGTCAAGGCATGTGCTGCGGCTGTGGGTGATGTTGGGGTGCGAGACCTATTGCAAGGGTCCCTTGGAGCTAGCGCTGTTGGTGGTCGGGTGGCGGCTTGCTGAACAACGCACTTTGACGACGAACGGCTCGAGAACGGGGCCGCTTTGCATTTGTCCAAAACCCGGCATCGCCGCGGAGATGGCTTCGACTGGTTTTGTTTGTGGTGCGCGCCCGGGTTTGTCTTGCTTTGGCTTTTGAGGAAACCGCTTGTCGACAGACTGTTAATGGGTGGCTTGATCGACCAGATGGGCCAGTTCGGGCAGGATGACTTGTTCCAGCGCCAGACGGACGCCCGCCGGCGAGCCGGGCATGGTGAGCACGACGGTTTTTCCGACAACTCCGCCCACGGCCCGGCTGAGCATGGCTGCCGGCCCGATTTGCTGATAGCTAAGCATGCGAAACAGCTCGCCGTAGCCGGGCAGCTCTTTGGTGAGCATGCCGCGGATCACTTCGAATGTATGGTCGCGTTGGCTGATGCCGGTGCCGCCGGTTAGCAGTAGGGCCTGTACCTGCTGGTCGGCGACGAGCGATGCGATCAGAGGACGCAGTTGTTCCGGTTCGTCGGGCACGATGCGGCGGTGAACCACTTGATGGCCGGCCGACTGGAGCAACTCGACGGCAAGTTGTCCGCCTGTATCGGTTTGGAGCGTTCGAGTGTCGCTCACGGTAACCACGGCACAACCAATCTCACGGGGGCCACGGGCACGATGTTCGTCGACAGAGCGGCTCATGAAGCGTTTCTTTCTTTTGTCGTTGGCGGCCGGTGTGGTGGCGAAACGGTACGAGGCCGACGCAGACGTGGGGCGGCGGCCCTGTGTGTCCGTCCATCGCTGCATCGAACGCGGCACGGCACGTTATAATGGAGCACAGCCGACCAAAGCCAGCAGGATGCCGGATGTAGCAATGTTGCGGGGGCAACGGCGTGCGGCGGACGTGGTTGCCTTTTCCCGCTTTTGGCCGCATGCGACCGGAAACAGAACGAAAGCCAAAACAGTTTCGCATGAACCGCTCGCGAGTTGAACTGTGCGCAAACGGCCTCGGATGCCAACAAGGCAAACGGGCGGGCCGAGCGTGCGCGCGCCGGCCGGCACGGGCACGCTTTAGGTGTGCGGTCGCGCGTTTGGTAGGTGTTGCTGTTGCTTTCTGGGTGGGTGCGGCCATGTTGCCGATTGTTGGCCCGGTGGTGGCCGACGTGTTCGTGCTGAAAGGGGGCGGCCGACTGGAAGGCGAATGGCTCAATCGCCAGCGGACAACGCCAAAGCAATACGTGGTTCGAACGCAGTTGGGTGGCAAGATTGTGCTGCGAAGCGATCAGGTGGATCGCGTGATGCCACAGGGCACGCGCCGGCAGCAGTATGAGCAGATTGTTGCCCAGCACCCCGATACGGTGGAGGGGCATTGGGCCGTGGCCGAGTGGTGTCGCAGGCATTTTCTTGCGAAAGAGCGGCGAGAACATTTGCGACGTGTTTTGGAGCTGGATCCGGAACACCAAGACGCGCGGCGAGCCTTGGGCTATCGCAAGGTGGATGGCCGTTGGATGACGCAAGATGACTTGATGACCAAGCGCGGCTTTGTTCGATACAAGGGGCGCTGGCTGCTACCACAAGAAGTGAAAATCTTGGAACAACGTCGCAAGGAAGAGCTGGCGCAAAAGGAATGGATCGCGAAGTTGAAGAACTTGCGCGAAGCGCTCAACTCGGACGAAGCGGCACGCGCGGCCGAGCAGATTCAGCGCATCGACGACGCATATGCCCATCGCGCGATCCGCGAGCAGTTGGAAAAAGAACCCAACCCAAACGTGCGGCGTTTGTATCTGGAGTCGCTGGTCAACATCGGCACCCCGCCGGCCATGCAAACACTGGTTGATGTTTCGCTACGCGATCCGGATGAAGAAACGCGGATGACGGCCATCGATTGGTTGAAGCGTATCGACGAGCCGGAAATTGTTTCGCGATACGTTGAAGCGCTGCACGATAAAAGCAACGTGGTGGTGAATCGCGCGGCCTACGCATTGGCGGAGTTGGAAGACCCTCGAGCCATCGGGCCACTGATCGATGCCTTGGTAACGACGCACAAATACCAGGTGACCGAGGGGCAGCCGGGCATGATCAATTCGACCTTTTCCCGGAACGGCGGCGGAGGTTTTTCTGGCGGCGGAGGCGGCGGGATCTCGGTGGGAGGTGGACCGAAGATCGTTACACGACGCCAGAGAAATCGCGACGTGCTCGACGCGCTGGTTCGACTGACCCGGGAGAACTTCGAGTACGACGCGAAACGCTGGAAAAACTGGTTCGCTCTTCAGAAACGGGCAAAGACGGTCGACACGCGCCGCGATTGAGCGGCACGGCCCGCGATTGAACGTCGACACGCACCACCACGGCTGAGCAATGCAGTGTATCGGAGGCGGCGCCGCGGGCCGGTTTGCGAACGGGCCGGCGCATTGCTCGGGGGTGCCCGGCGGGCCGATCGCACGGGGGAGCGGTGGGCCTCAAGCAGCCGGATGTTGCGGGAAGGCTTCGCGGACGAGTTGGGGTAAAAGGCGGCCGGCTTCGGCCGGCAGCCAAAGCGCGCCGAGCGGCTGATGCGGATCGACCGATACGATGCGTGCCCCGGCGCGGCGGGCATCGTCGATGAGTGTGGCGGCCGGATAAACGGCGGCCGAGGTGCCCACCACAAGAAGCAAATCGCACTGGCGCGCGGCGCGTTGGGCCAAGGTCCAATCTGGTTCGGCCAGCATCTCTTCGAACAAAACCACACTGGGCCGAAACAATTGCTGACCGGTGGGACGAACCAGAGGTTCGAACGCCGCGATGAGCTGCTCGACCGTTGGCTGCTCGGACCGCATCGCTTCGAGCTTTGCGAGCCACCGCCCAAGCTCTTTGGGCGTTGTGTTCCGCTCGGCGGTGCGATCGAGCGAAACCCACCGGAACAACGAGCCGTGAACTTCGTGCACCGTGGTGCTGCCGGCCCGTTGGTGCAGAGCGTCGATATTTTGTGTGATCACGCACGTGGGTCGGCAGTGCTGGAGCTGGGCGATTGCGCGGTGTGCCGCATTCGGCTGGGCTTCGATGATGGGCCGCGCCACGGCGATGAAAAAGTCGATCAGGCGCACTGGCTCGCGAGCCGCCACGTCGAGCAGGCCGCTGGCGGTGGCAAAGCGTTCGGGTTCGAAGCGAGACCAGAGGCCGCCCGGATCGCGGAACGTTGGTATGCCGCTTTCGGCCGAAACGCCGGCCCCGGTGAAGACGACCACGCGTTGGGCTTCGCGGAGCCACGCGGCGGCTTCGGCCAGCTTTTGGTCGGGAAGTGGG
>WGDQ01000645.1 GCA_015493185.1 Planctomycetaceae bacterium | reverse complement strand
CTATTGCCTTGGCGAAGCGTTGCAACAGGAAGGGGCCCTCGCCGAGGCCGAACACCATTTTGAGCAGGCGTCGCGTGCCAATCCCAGGCTAGGGAAACCGTTTTTCAAAATCGGCGAAATCCGCATGGCCGCTGGCGATTTGGAGGGGGCGGCGCGGGCCTTTCACGCGGCCCTGAGAAGCAGCCACCCGAAGCGACGGCTCGCGGCCCAAAACAATCTGGCCCGCTGCTATCTACGATTAGGGCGCCTCGATGAGGCGGAAGCCGAGTATCGTCGGGCCTTGCAAACGTGGCCCGCAAGCGTCGATGTGCGGCTCGGGCTGATCGAAACCTTGCTGCGAAAGAGAGCATTCGCCGCAGCGGCGGCCGTGGCTGCCGGGGGGCTGAAGTACAGCCCACGCGATGCCAGACTATTGGACCGACTGGCTTGGATTCGAGCGACGGCATCAGCCGAGCCTGAGCGCGATGGCGATCAGGCCGTGCGTCTGGCCCGCCAGGCGTGCGAGTTGACCAGCTACCAGGTTCCGCAGATGCTGAATACATTGGCCGCCGCGTACGCGGAGCGAGGCGATTTCGAGAATGCGATTCACTGGGCCACGCGGGCGCTGCGCCAAATCGATCAGTTGCTAGACGATTCTATTGAGGCATCTTCTGGCACGAGCCCGCCGCTGGGCGCGGATGACGAACGCCGAAAACAGTTGAGCCAGTTAAGCAGTTTACGGCAGCAAATCGCGGAACATATCCGGAGCTTTCAGCGGCGGCGTCCGTTGCGCTCGTGACAAGGGGCATCTGAGGATTCCCTGTTTTTCATCCTTTTTGTTCGGCGCTTTGCGGCGCCGGACATTGCAGGCAGAGGGAGCTCCTGCGATTCCTCCTTTCACGGTTCACCTTGACAGTCTTTTTGAGAAAAGAATTGCTACGTCGGTCGGCGCGTAGCAGGACGGGGCACGTCGGTCGAAACTCGGCGTAAACGCATCCGAAGAGGCAGATCGCGGGAGAGGGGCTACCGAGCTTTGGGGCACACCGGGCCGAGTGGTTTTTGAACTCTCGCAGCCAGAGTGACTTTTTCCAACTTCAACGGGCAATTCATCCGCCGTTATCGCCCATCATGCAACCAAAGCCTGTTGTCGACATGCCGGACACCGCGAGCGATTCGCCGCAGTTAGCGAGCGATGCGCAGCGGCAGGGGCGTACCGCGCCGACGGTGGCAACAATGTCGGCAATGCCTCGGCTTTGGGTAAGACTTGGCGTGGCCGTTCTGCTCGTGGCGGTTACGGTTGCCGTTTTTGGCCGGGCGTGCCAATACGGCTTTTTGCTCTACGACGATAATCATTACGTCACGTCTAACGAACACGTCCGACGAGGGCTTTCGTGGGATACGCTCGTCTGGGCGTTTCAGCCCGACACCCTGGTGGCCGCCAACTGGCATCCGCTGACCGTGGTGGCGCACCTGCTGGACGTGCGGCTTTTTGGGCTCGACGCGCGGGGCCACCACGCGATGTCGGTGGGATTGCACGTGCTGAACGTTTTGCTGTTGCTTGTTGTGTTGGCACGAATCACGGGGCGATTCTGGCCTAGCGCGATGGTGGCCGCGCTTTTCGCCTGGCATCCGCTGCACGTGGAAAGCGTTGCCTGGATCGCCGAACGCAAGGACGTGCTGAGCACGTTGTTCTGGTTTCTCACACTTGCTGCGTATGCCGCATATGCCGCTCAGCGGTCGTGGGGGCGTTACGCGCTGGTGGCCTTGTGTCTCACACTGGGTTTGCTGGCCAAGCCAATGCTGGTCACCGTGCCGGCCGTGCTGCTGCTCCTGGATTTCTGGCCACTACAAAGAGTCTGGCCTCAAAAACAGCACTGGCCCCAAAAACAGCAGTTGAAAGATCAAGGCAAGGAACTTGCACGAAGTGATGCTGCCGGTCAACCGTCGGCGTTGTCGCCGGGGGGCAACGCGAGACAAAGGCAGACAACCGCGGACGAACCGCCCGCACCGCAGGACACCGCAGTACGCGATACACCGGTATACGAGGCCCCACCACGCGATGCGCGAACAGCCGAAGCGCCGGCTAGTCGGTCACGAAGCACCGTGCCGAACACCGCGGCGGACAATTCGCTAAATGGGATGCATCGCAACCGGCAAGGCGGGTGGCGGGCTTTGGCGCGACTCGTGATCGAAAAAGTTCCGCTGCTTATTGTGGTGGCGGTGTTCTCGGCCACGACACTCTACGCGCAGCACCAGTCGGCGGCCGTGGCCGATCTGCGACAAGTTCCCCTCGATTTTCGGCTCAAAAATGCGGTCGTCAGTTACACCGCCTATTTGGAGCAGACGGTGTGGCCGGCGCGTCTGGCCGCCATTTACCCGATGCTGGAAAGCAACGTGCGAACATCGCGGCTGGCGTGGTCGGCAGGCGTGCTCGCCGTTATTTCTGCCGTCGTCGTTTGGCAGATGCGAAAACGCCCTTATTTGGCGGTCGGCTGGTTCTGGTATTTGGGCACACTCGTTCCGGTCATCGGTTTGGTGCAAGTTGGCGGGCAGGCACGGGCCGATCGCTATACCTACGTGCCGCTGATCGGCATTTTTCTGATGATCGCCTTCGCGGCGGCCGAGCTGGCACAACGCAGCCGGCGATGGCGCGCTGGCACGGTCGCTGTTTGTCTGGCTTGGCTTGCCGTGCTGGCCCCCCTGGCATGGCGGCAGGTTGGCTTTTGGCGAGATCATGCGACCCTGTTTCGTCATACACTGGAAGTGACCGGGCCCAACTACCTGGCCCACTATCACCTGGCTAACGGCCTGACGCGACAGTTTCTCGACGGCCCGTGGTCGAGCGAAGCCGAGCGTCAGGCCATGTTCGACGCGGCGCTGGAGCACTATCGACGCAGCCTGACGCTTGCGCCCTCGTTCAACAAGGCGCACTACAACTTTGCTTGCGCGCTGTGGCACGGCCAGCGGTTCGAGGAGGCAGCCAGACACTTTCGAACTGCCATCCAACTGGGACTCGACGGACCGCTGATGCGCATTTCCCTGGCTGAGTGTCTGGAAAAACTGGGCCACCTCGACAAGGCTCGCCAGCAGTACGCGGCTGCCCTTCAGCGCGATCCAGAGTCGCGTGAGGCCTTGCTCGCCTACGCGCGGTTGAGCGGAGAGCTTGGCGATGCGGAGCAACAGATTGCCGCATATCGCCTCTGGCTCCGCAATCATCAGGAAGACGTCACGGCACTGCGATGCCTGGCGTGGGTTTACGCCACCAGCCCACAGGTTCAGTACCGAAACGGACGTCAGGCGCTGGTGCTGGCCCGCCGGGCGGCAGAGGCAACGTCCTACCAGCATCCCCGCGTATTGGAAACGCTGGCCGCCGCGTATGCTGAAAGTGGCGACTTCAAATCGGCCGTCGAGTTCGCGTCGAGGGCAATCGCCATCTGGCGAGCATTGGAAGCCGAGCCATCGAGCGACGATCGCTCGACGGGGAAAACAGAATCCGCACAAATCGCGTCGCATGTCGAACGGCTCGAACGGCAGATCGAGCGGTATCGACGTCGCCGCCCCTGGCGATCCAGCGCAGCCGGCACGACCGTCGGCTCGCGATCCGCATAACTGCCCTTGCTTGTCACCCTATATTTGTCGAACACGCAACATGGAATCGATGCCATCTTGGCTCTATGGTTCGCGTATTTTTGGATCTCGTCTTGATGGCTACGTTTCTACAGCTCTACAGCCCCGTCTTGCCGCGTGCCGCCAATGTCGGTCGGCCGAACTACGAAACGACATGCAGTGCCACGGGACGGCACGCACGAGGAGCAAAAAAACGACGGAGAGCAGTGCAAGCTTTGTCGATCCGCTGCGGTCCGTGAGATCGTCCGGGGCCACGTGCGCGTCGTGCTTTCGTCTGAGCGCGTGAGACCACCGGAGTTCTCTGTGTGCGCGATGAATACAGAAAACTTCTTCGGTCGGATTCGATTTCGAAATCTCTTTTCTTGCCATCACCTGATCGGCAGTCAGGCCATTCTCATCCGAGCCTTTCATGATTCGATTGTCCCGCATGCCTGAATGCTCGACGCTCCGAGTACCCGGTCGCGCGCTTGCGTTGTGCCCGCAGGGGTTGCTGAGCTTCATGGTGGATTGCCAACCGGGCATACGGCGGGCACGGAAAATCAAGAGTTCGGACGTTGGATGTTCGGTGGCGGACGAGCTACTACAAGCTGATGAACGCGACAGGGCAGGGCGGCGCTCGCCGAGCAACCTGTCCGAAGGCGGTTCGTTCTGGCCACCGCCTGCGGCGCGACAACGGCCAGCGACGTTGGCGGCGCGACACCGGATCGTGGCTTTGGCGATTGTCGTCGGCACGTGGTTGGTTTTCCTGCCGGCACTGAGGAACGATTTTGTCGAGTTCGACGATGGCATCTACGTTACTGCCAATTCGCGAGTGCAGCAGGGATTGTCGCTTTCGAACGTGTTGTGGGCTTTTTCCCCACGCACCACCGTGGCTTCGAACTGGCACCCGCTCACGTTGCTGTCGCATATGCTCGATTGCCAGTGGTTCGGACTCGAACCCGCCGGGCACCATGCCACCAGCGTGTTTCTGCACGGTCTGAACGCGGGCCTGCTGTTCTGGTTGCTCGCGCGTGCCACGGGCGCTGCCGGGTTGAGCGCGTGGGTTGCCGTGATGTTTGCCGTGCACCCGCTGCGTGTGGAAAGCGTCGCCTGGGTTGCCGAACGCAAGGACGTATTGAGCACGTTCTTCTGGTTTGCCGCGCTTGCGGCTTATGGCCACTATGCGACCCGACCGAGCATCGCACGCCTGATGGTCGTGGCGCTGTTGCTGACGCTCGGGTTGCTGGCCAAGCCGATGCTGGTCACCTTTCCCATCGTGCTGCTGCTGCTCGATGTTTGGCCGCTGCGACGTATTTCGTTGGGAGAGCCGCCTGTGGCGGGCCACTCATCGCCGGTGTCGCCTCGGCGCTGGTTTGGGGCGGCCTGGATGCGGCTGCTGCTGGAAAAGCTGCCGCTGTTTGGCATTGTTGCGGTGTTCTCGCTGGTCACGCTTTGGGCCCAGCGGTCGCAGGGCATTCGTTCGCTTGATCAACTGCCTGTGCTGCTGCGGCTAACTAATGCGTTGTCGTCCTATGCGGTTTACCTTTGGCAAACCTTTGTGCCCTTGCGCCTGGCCGCGTTTTATCCGCATCCGGCCAACCATGCCGACCTGACGCATTTGGCCGTGGCCACGATAGGATTGCTGCTGTTGGTCGGCATGACTTTTGTTTCGTTCAGGCAGCGAGCAGAACGCCCATACGTCGCCGTTGGGTGGCTGTGGTATGTGGTCACGCTCTTGCCGGTGATCGGGCTGGTTCAGGTGGGTGGTCAGGCACATGCCGACCGCTACACCTACGTGCCACAGATCGGTGTGTTGGTTTTGCTGGCCTGGCTTGCAGAAGCGGCGCGGCAGCGATGGCCGCTGGCAAAACGCGGGCTGCCGGTCGTGGCCGTGATTTCGGTGCTTGGTGTGCTGCCGCTAACCTGGCACCAGATTGGTACGTGGCACGACACCCAGACATTGTTTACGCATGCCGTGCGCGTCACCGATCGCAATTTCCTGGCGTACCGAGCACTGGGGAACTGGGCCATCGAACACGGAAACGTGGACGAGGCCATGCAGCACTATCGGCGCGTGCTCGAGCTGCGACCGGATGACGAGCAGGCCTACTTTGATCTTGCCTACGCGTATCACCTCAAGCAGCAATTCCGATCGGCTTTAGAGCTTTATTTCAAAGGCCTTGAAAAAGTCGAAGCCAAGCAACGCCGGGGCGCCGATTCACGTGCCGAGGTTGGCAAGGTGCATGCGAATGTGGCCCAACTACTGGCTGTTCAGGGTGATGGCGAGGCGGCCATTCGACATTATCGGCAGGCCATCGAGCACCTGCCCACGCTTGCCGAAGCGTATCTTGGCCTGGGCTCGTTGCTGGCCGAGCGGGGCAAGACCGACGAAGCCCTGGCCGTTTACCGACAAGGGCTGATGCACCTGCCGCAACACACGACTATGCTAAATCGTTTGGCCCGCGTGCTGGCCACAAGCACCAACGCTCGCCAACGCAACGGAGACGAGGCGGTGCGACTGGCCCAACAGGCTTGCCGGCTGGCCGGTACGCCGGGTCCGCGACTACTCG
This sequence comes from Planctomycetaceae bacterium, assembly GCA_015493185.1. GTDB lineage: Bacteria > Planctomycetota > Planctomycetia > Pirellulales > JAEUIK01 > WGDQ01. Next base: position 4,847 of record WGDQ01000645.1, on the reverse strand, counting down.
ATACGCTCGCGGCGGCCTATGCCGAACAGGGCAACTTCAAGGCAGCCATTCAAACAGCCCAATTGGCGATTCGCCGTGCCGTGGCCCAACCAGCCGCATCGTCTGAAGACCACAACCGTCTGGCCGAAGAAATTGCCCGGCACTTGCGCCGCTACCAGCAACATCAGCCGCTACGTGAGGACCCTGCCGACATTCTCTGAAGGATCTGGCGTCTGAGTGATCTTGAAGGATCTCTCGTCCCAGCGAATGTAGACGTTCAGATGGGTTCCCGTTGATGAACTACGCCGACGTTGATGAACCGCGCCGACGAAATTCCTGAATCGCAATCTCCGTCGATCAGCACCATGCACCACATTGGCCAGCAGCCCGCCGACGTTTCTCCGACGGCTATCAGCCAGCCGGTCAGCGCGTCGGCGCGTTTGGTTGAGAAGGAACGTTCGGGAGGTGCGAGGCACCCGAGATGGCTGGCTGTCGCCGTCTCTTTCGCACTGGCGCTGGTTACCGCACTGTTGTTTGCCCGCACGGCTACGTTCGACTTCGTTGATTACGACGATTTTCTTTATGTCGTGCAGAACGAGATCGTGCAGCAAGGGCTAACACTCGACAACGTGCGCTGGGCCTTTGTTACGCCTGTGGCCGGCAACTGGCATCCATTGACGATGCTGTCGCACATGCTCGACTGCCAGCTCTACGGCCTGGATGCAGGAGGGCACCACGCCACGAACGTGCTGCTGCACACGGCCAACACCGTACTGCTCTTCCTGGTTTTGTGGCGCATGACGTCGCGGCTATGGCCGAGCGCCTTGGTGGCGGCGTTGTTCGCCTGGCACCCGTTGCACGTAGAAAGCGTGGCCTGGGTCGCCGAAAGAAAAGACGTGCTTAGCACATTGTTCTGGTTTCTCACGCTGGCAGCCTACTTGAGTTATGCGCGCCGCCCGTCGATCCGACGCTACGCCCTGGTTGCCTTGCTGTTCACGGCCGGGCTGATGAGCAAGCCGATGCTGGTGACCGTGCCGGCGCTGTTGTTGCTGCTCGACTTTTGGCCGCTGCGCCGTTTTCGAGGCTTCCAACGAGAAGTGCCGCCGGTTGTCACAAACGCCAACACGGGTGAAACGCTGCGGGAGGGCATGCCGCCAATACCGCCCGCCGTCTCATGGCAACGGCTCGTCGTGGAGAAGATACCTCTGTTTGGCATCTCTTTGGTATTCAGTGGCCTGACGCTGCTGGTGCAACGCATGGCCGGGGCGGTGCAACCATTCGAGTCGAACCCTCTCGTGCGGCGCGTTGCCAATGCGATGATTTCTTACGTCGAATATGTTGTTCAAGCCATTTGGCCGCTGCGGCTGGCGGTTTTCTATCCGCACCCCATGAGCGCGCTCAACTGGACCTTAGCCGCGGTGTGCACGGTGCTGCTGCTGGCAACCACGGCGATTGCCGTTGTTGGTTGGAAACGACGGCCGTTTCACATCACCGGTTGGTTTTGGTACTTGGGCACGCTGGTGCCGGTTATCGGCATCATTCAAGCGGGCGGTCAGGCACGGGCCGATCGCTACACATACGTGCCGCTTGTCGGTTTGTTTATCGCCGTGGCGTGGACACTCGATCATTGGGCCCGCGGTTCTCACCGTCGCCAATGGATCGCTGCCGCCGCTTCGCTGGCGGTGCTGGGGACGATGTTGCCGGTGACCTATCGCCAAATTGGTTACTGGCGTGATACGGTCACGTTGTTCGAACATGCGTTGGCTGTCACGCAAGACAATTACGTGGCCCACTTCGGTGTAGGCAACGGTTTGATGCTCGAACACGACCGGCGCGAGGAAGCGACCGGCCAGTGCGACCCGGACCTGTTGAACAGGGCGATCGAGCAGTATGCTCAGGCCGTTCGTCTACGGCCCGCGTACGATTCGGCCCACTACGGCATGGCCGGCGCACTGAAAAAGTTGGAGCGTTATGAAGAGGCGGTTGAACATTTCAACGCCTGCGTCGAGCTAGGCTTCGGCGATGAAAATCTCTACACGCATCTGGGCGAATGCTACGAGAAGCTGAACCAGCCCGATGCGGCCCGGCGGCAGTATGAGAAGGCCCTGCAAATTTCGGCCGACGCATTCGCCGCACGGCATCGTTTGATCGACTTGTTGCTGCGGCAGGGAGAAGTGGCCGAAGCATTGCGGGTTTGTCGCAGTGGGCTCGATCATCAGCCGAACGACCCACGCGTGGCGGACCGGCTGGCCCGAATTCTTGCTACGGCAAGGCAGCCTCGCTACCGCGATGGCCGTCAGGCCGTTCGGTGGGCCGAGAAAGCATGTCAGCTCACGCAGTCGAAAAACCCGCAACTGCTCGATACCTTGTCGGCCGCCTATGCGGAAGCGGGGCGATTCGATGAGGCGATCGCGGCCGCCCGCCGCGCTTTGGAACGCATCCGTTTTTACCGATCGCGCTGCAATGATGCCGCAAAGCTGGAAAAGCTCGACGAACTGGCCCGCGAGATCAGCCGGCACATCGACCGTTATCGTCGCAGGCAGCCGGTGCGCGAAACGCCATTGCAATGGGCCCGCGAACCCATGGTGACCTCGTGAACGCCCACGCATCTGATTCTCCCACTGCCCGGCGCGCCGCTACGGACGAACACGATGCGGTGGTTCCGTCGTCGGCTACCGGCATTGTGCTGGAGAACGGCACGATCGTTTCGCACGGCCGCATGGCATTGGTTGCCCTGGGGCTCATGGCTACCACGATCGCTGTGTTCGCGCCCGCCTTCAACGCGGAGTTCATCCTTTTCGATGATCCGGACTATGTGGCCAACAACATGCTCGTGCGTGGCGGGCTCACATGGCAGGGCATTCGCACAGCCTTCTCGCCGCATACGATCCTGGCGGGCAACTGGCACCCTCTGACGCTTATTTCCCACATGCTCGATGTGCAGTGCTTCGGCATGTCGCCCCGGGCACACCACGCCACAAGCGTCGTCATGCACGCGAGCAGTGCCGCGCTGTTGTGGCTCTTCTTGGTGTTTGTCACGCGAGCGGTATGGCCCAGCTTTGTCGTAGCGGCACTGTTCGCCTGGCACCCACTGCGGGCCGAAAGCGTGGCGTGGATCGCCGAGCGGAAAGATGTGCTCAGCACGTTGCTGGCCATGCTCACCTTGCTAGCCTACCTCTACTATGTCGGTCGGCCGTCGTGGCGCCGGTATGCGCTGGTGGGGTTGTTGCTCGGTTCGGGGCTGCTGGCCAAGCCGATGCTGGTCACCATTCCCTTGATATTGTTGCTGATCGATTTCTGGCCGCTCAGGCGGTTTGGGCCGCGCGGTCACTCGGATCAACCCCCAAGCATCGCTTACCAATCCGCTGGCTTGTGGAAGCTGACTTTCGAAAAACTGCCATTGTTGCTGCTGTGTTTGGCGTCTGGCGTAATGACACTCGTTGCACAGCGAAGTCAGGGAGCTGTTGCCAGCTTAGAGCGCATTCCGTTCACCGTGCGTTGGATCAACGCCTTCGAGGTCTATTGGCTCTATATCGGGAAAACGTTGTGGCCCGTGCGGTTGGCTCCCATTTATCCGCTGCATGGTGGCCACTACGCGGTGGAACATGGCCTGCTGAGCTTTGCCGCCTTGGCCGCCGCCTGCCTGGGGGTTGTTGTTGCACGGCGGACCTGGCCGCACCTGATGGTGGGATGGTTCTGGTATTTGATCATGCTGGTGCCCGTCGTGGGCTTCGTTCAGGTCGGCTCGGCACGCATGGCCGACCGCTACACGTATTTGCCGTCGATCGGTTTGTACATTCTGGTGGTTTGGAGTGCCGAACGGTGGAGCATGCGGCAGCGATTGTGGCGGCTGCCGCTTCGTGGACTGACGGTCGGGGTGCTAGCCGTACTGGCAGCGCTCACGTGGCGCCAAGTGGGGCTGTGGCACGACACGGTCACTTTGTTCACGCATGCCGTGCAAGTGACAGAAAAAAACTATTCGGCCTACAACACATTGGGCACGGGCTACCTGACCCGCGGTGAACTGGAAAAGGCGCTCGAGCAGTTCGAACGTTCCATTGAGCTGTTGCCCGAGAACGCGTCGAGCCATTACAACCGCGGGGTCACGTTGTCGGCACTGCGGCGATACGACGAAGCACTGGCCGAACTGCGGCGGGCCAAATCGCTCGGTCATCGGCCGGCAATGTGCGAGCTGGCCATCGGCATGACGCTATTGCAGATGGATCGCCCCGACGAAGCGATCAAGCACCTTGCAGAGGCCGTGCGAGACGACCCCGAATCTTACGAGGCACTTGCAGCCCTGGCACAAGCGGCCGCGCGACTCGATCGAATCGGCCAGGCGGTGGAAAACTATCGACGGGCGCTTGCCCTGCGTCCCGATGGCGTATCGGCCATGGCCTCGCTGGCGCGGATTTTTGCCATGTATCCTGATGCACGCTGGCGTGACCGTCGTGAGGCTTTGCGGCTAGCCGAAGCGGCCGCGGGACGAACCGGCCGGACGAGCCTCTACGTTCTCGACACACTGGCTGCCGCATATGCCGAGAATGGGAAATTCCGCCAGGCCGAAGCCATTCTGCAAATCGCGCTCGACCGGGCACGGACCCGATTGCGGCAAACGCCTGACGATGCCACTTTGGCCCGCCGCTTCGAAACGCTCACGCGGCACCTGGCACAAGTACGCCGCGAACAGCCGTTGCGGGAAAAACCGAGCGAAGCTCCCTGGTAGCCGGAGCAGTTGTTGCCCTGCTCGTCCGAGCCATGGCAAGCGGCACCGCCTCAAACAATACCGCAGCACCTTTCACTGCGCGCTGCTCAAGGCACCTCGTGAATGAGCACCTGATTGTGGCCGCTGGGCAACAGGCCACTGC
>WGDQ01000644.1 GCA_015493185.1 Planctomycetaceae bacterium | reverse complement strand
GTACGTTGCCGATGCAGCCCTCATCGGTGAATAGGGGTCGCGCGAAGCCACATCGTGTGTATGCACCGCCGAGGCGGAAGGGGCCGGCAGCCGCAGGCGACTCGGACGACGATCGGGTGGCGGCGAATCTATCGGCCGCTACGGTTCCCTTGGCCGCGTGGCGGTGGGTGCTGTATGGCCTGCTGTTGAGTGTGGCGGGCATGGCGGGCGACCTGGCCGAATCGCTGCTCAAGCGCGACGCGGGCGTGAAGGATTCGAGCCAGTGGATGCCCGGCTTCGGCGGCGTGTTGGATTTGCTCGATTCGGTTTTGCTGGCCGCACCGGTTGCCTACTGGTGCTGGTCGTGGGGGCTTGTCGGTTTCTGAAATGCACGCGACGCACCGGGCGGCGGGTGGGCTGGTCGATTCGTGCCGAACGGCTGGCGAACTGGCCGAGCGACAGCGCGGGCGATAAACTTAGTGAGTAAAGGCACTTGGGTCTTTGGTGCTATCGCGAAGCGCGGGCCGACGGGTGCGAGCGACCCGGAAAATACGGAAAAACGGAAAATACGGGTTCGGCTTCGATGGTGGGGGCTGCTCAGACTGCTTCGGCGGGTGTGCGGGGCAGGCCCATTGGTTTCTTTGGAGCCTGTTTTTGCAGGACGTGGGGCCCACCGGAGCTTCCAATGCCTGATCGACAAGGTAGGGTTTCTTTGGGCTTTTTCGTTGCTTTCCCGGGCGATTCCGGCTCCTCTGAAAAGGCCGCTGCGGATAAGCTGAAAGAGGATGCAGAATATCGGGCGGGCGTGTGATTATCGGTGTGTGTCGATACTGTGGTGTTGGCGTTGGCCGTCGGCACGGCACCGCGAGGAGCGATCTGGCTGTTGACTGTCGAATCGAACACAGTTTCCGTTGTCGATTCCAAAGCGTTGTCTTCCCTGTTGGGAACGCACGACGAGCACCTGCGACGGATTCGGGAGTCGCTGGGTGTGAAGGTGGCGGCGCGCGACCATCACATCCACATCCGCGGCGAACAAGATGCCGTGGCCAAGGCGACCGCCGTTTTCGAGCGCCTGAAAGGCATGGCCGAAAAGGGTGGGCATTTGAGTCCTGACCAGGTGTCGAGTGTGTTGGCCGATGTGCAGGGCGAGCCGTCGGCAGGCACGGTCCCGGCGATCGATGTGTTCAATGCGGCCCGAACCGTGCGACCGCGGACCGCCGGGCAGCGTCGATTCGTCGAGGCCATTGCACGGCACGACGTGGTGTTCGGCATTGGTCCGGCGGGAACGGGCAAGACGTATTTGTCGGTGGCCATGGCCGTATCGGCACTGAAGCGGCAGGCGATTCGCAAAATCGTGTTGGTTCGGCCGGCCGTCGAGGCAGGCGAAAGTTTGGGCTACCTGCCGGGCGACTTGCAGGCGAAGATCGATCCCTACCTTCAGCCCCTGCTCGACGCCTTGCAGGAGATGATGGACTACGATCAACTGAAGCGGTACTTGGAATCGAAGGTGGTCGAAGTCATTCCGCTGGCCTACATGCGCGGTCGTACGTTGAACAGCGCGTTCATCATTCTTGACGAAGCGCAAAACACCACCGTGGCCCAGATGAAAATGTTTTTGACGCGCCTGGGCGAAGATTCGAAGATGGTCGTCTCGGGCGATACGACACAGGTCGATCTGCCGTCGCACCGGCGCAGCGGCCTGATCGACGCCGTGACCCGTCTTCAGGGCATTCCCGGCTTTGCCAGTGTGACGCTGACACGAGATGACATCGTGCGGCACCCGCTCGTGCAACGCATTCTCCGGGCTTACGATGAAGGGCCGTGACCGGTTCGGCCGCTGGCGGCGAACCTCGATTCTGCTATGACCATCATCACCCGCACGAAACGGCGTGCCGACCGCGTGGCGCAATTGGATTTGCCACCCGGGCCTTTCGCGCAAATGTTGCACGGGCTGCGCCGCCGCGAGGTGCTGCTGCGCGTGTTGCTGTGCGTGTTGTCGGCCGTGGCGGTGTGGGCGATTACCGAGGGTTGGGACCCGCCCTTCTGGTATCGGAGCGGCTACATACCGCGTTTCGACATGGAGGCGCGGGTTGCGTTTCGCTGCCCGAGCCCAGGCGAGCCCGATCGTTTTCTCGACTTTCCGGCCGGCGCGCCGCTGGTCGAGGCCGGCGAGGCGTTGCAGCCCCGAACCGTGGAAATTTTGCGGGCCGAGCACGAGGCCTTTTTGGCGCAGCGGGGCCCCGAGAATCAATTCCGGCGGCGGTTGTATCGCACGCTGGCGCTCTTCGGCTTGCTTGCCGTGCTGTACGGCATGTGCGGCTATTATTTGGTAACGCGCAAGCGGCGCATCGTGGAGCACGTACGGTCGTTGGGCGCGCTGTTGCTGGCCGTGGTGCTTACCGTGGGAACAACGCGCTGGTTGTCGGTTGATCCGTGGCGGGCCGAATTGCTGCCGCCGCTATTGTTCGCGATGACGCTGAGCATCGCCTACGGTCGAGAGCTGGCCATGCTGCTCAGCGCGTGCGTGGCGCTGACGGTGGCCGTAACCGTGGGGCACAGCCTGGGCGACTTCATTCTGCTTACCGGCGTGGTGGCCGCGGCGATTCTGTTTCTGCGACGCATTCGCACGCGCAGCAAGCTCATTCAAGTGGGCCTGTTCGCCGGTTTGGCTGCACTGGCGCTGACCGTGGGTGTGAACGTGCTGGACAGCCAGCCGCCAAGCTGGGCGCTGGCAAAAACCGCCCTGTGGAACATGCTGTGGGGCGTGGCGGCCGGTTTTCTCATCTCGGGCATGCTGCCGTTTATCGAGCGGGCCTTCGGCGTGCTGACCGACATCAGCCTGCTGGAACTAGGCGATGTGGCCCATCCGCTGCTTCAAGAACTGGTGCGGCGGGCACCCGGTACGTACAACCACTCGATCAACGTTGCCTCGTTGGCCGAGGCGGCGGCCGAGCGGATCGGCGCCAGCGGGTTGTTGGTGCGGGTGGGGGCGTACTTTCACGACATCGGCAAAATGCTCAAGCCGGGCTACTTCGTCGAAAACCAAGGCTCGGAATCGAATCGGCACGAATCGCTGATGCCGGCCATGAGCACGCTGATCATCATCGCGCACGTTAAAGACGGCGCCGATCTGGCCCGGCAGCATCACCTGCCTGAACCGCTGATCGACTTCATCGAACAGCATCATGGCACGACGCTGGTAGAATACTTCTACGACCGGGCCACGAAGCAAAAGCAGGGCGATCCCGACGGCGGCGAGGTGGAGGAAAACGCGTATCGTTATCCGGGGCCCAAGCCGCAAACCAAAGAAGCCGGCGTGCTGATGCTGGCCGACGCCGTCGAGAGCGCGGCCCGCGTGTTGGTGGAGCCAACGCCCGCACGGATCGAGAACCTGGTGCACGATATCG
>WGDQ01000643.1 GCA_015493185.1 Planctomycetaceae bacterium | reverse complement strand
CCTCTGTTGTTGCGGTCGTTAAGCTTTTGCCATTGCTCCGTTTGCGTTTCTCTGTTCGTTAGCGTTTACGGCATTGGTTCTGAAGTCAGGACGCGTTAGGCTGGCATGCGGGGCAAGCCCGTGTTTGTTTTCAAGTGTCTTTGCCCCGAAAGGTTTTGGGGCAACCGCGTTTTGGAATCGCGGCGGATTGGTATTCGTGAACTAGGGCGGTCAACGCTTCCCAATCGTGTTGGGGAAGGGCCCTATTCACGCGATGAAGGGTAATTGAGATCCATGAGAACGACAAAAGGTCCGGCCCGTACAAAGGCCAAGAAGCGTCTGTTCCGAGAGGTTAAGGGATACCGCGGCGGCCGTAGCCGGTTGCTGCGAACCGCGAAGGAATCGTTGTTGCGATCGGGGCAATACGCGTTTCGAGACCGAAAAGTACGCAAGCGAGAATTTCGCAAATTGTGGATCGTGCGCATTAATGCGGCCGTGCGCCAACGTGGTATGCGCTATAGCCAATTCATCCACGGACTTGAAAAGGCCGACATTCGCTTGAATCGAAAAATGCTGGCCGAGATGGCTGTAGGTGATCCTGCCGCCTTTGACGCAGTGGTCCAGCAGGTGCAGCAGGCCTTGCAGGCGACCTGAGTGTGGCCGTTGCCCGTTTGGGGAATGGGCGTTTTGCTGCAATGCAAGCGGCAACAGGAAGTTCATTGCGTCGAGGCGTTGCTAGGATGTTCGTTGCGGTGTGCGTGAGTTCAACTGCTCGGTAGCCGCGAACGCGATCCGACTTGGCGATGCTGCTCGCGATGAAACGGCTTTGCGACTCGCTCGTCCAGAGCGATCGATACCTTGCGCCCCCTCCGGGTTTGCGCTTCTGGTGCCAGCCTGTTTGGTAACCGTAGCTGTGTTTTTGTCGAAGTCGTCCAGGCTGTCTCGGATTTGCTTGGAGAAGTAGGGCGTGCCTCTCGAAGATTTTTTGTCCGATCTCGAATCGCTTGAGTCTTCTGCTGAGTCGGCATTCAGAACGGCGCAGGACAGCCAGTCGCTCGAAGCCGCGCGGGTCGAGTTTCTCGGAGCACGCAGCGGCCGACTCAAAGCAGTCCAGAAAGAGCTTGGCCGGTTGGATAGAGCTGAAAAACCGGTCGCTGGAAAGCGATTCAACGAGGTTAAGAAGAGGCTGGAGTCGCTCTACGAAGAAAAGAAAGCGCTGCTGAACCAGGCGACAACGGCTTCTTCGGACAAAGAGATTTTTGATCCCACGCTTCCTGGCCGTACTTTTCGGCTCGGGCATTTGCATCCAATCACGCAGACTATCGAAACGCTCAAAGAAATTATGGGGCGGCTCGGCTTTAGCGTGGCGGAAGGGCCCGAGGTCGAGGATGCCTGGCACAATTTCGACGCGCTGCACATCCCTGAGTCGCATCCTGCCCGAGACCCGCTCGACAATTTTTATTTGGCGACCGCTTCGCAACAGGACGAAAACACGCTTCTGCTACGCAGCCAGACAAGTACCGTGCAGATTCGCGTTATGGAAAGCACGCCGCCGCCGGTGCGAATCATTTCGCTCGGTCGCGTTTATCGGCCCGATACGGCTGACGCGACGCACTATCCGATGTTTCATCAGATCGAAGGCCTGTTGGTCGATCGTCAGGTGACAATGGCCGATCTGAAAAGCGTGCTACGTCTGTTTGCCGTAAGTTACTTTGGTGAGGAGGTGCATATTCGGTTCCGCCCTTCGTTTTTCCCATTCACCGAGCCCAGTGTCGAGGTGGACATGAGTTGGCACGAAGGCTGGATCGAAATGGGCGGAGCGGGCATGGTCGACCCCGCGGTGCTTTCGGCCGTTGGTTACGATCCTGAAGAGGTCACTGGCTTCGCGTTCGGACTTGGTGTCGAAAGAATATGCATGCGGCGTCATGGCATTACCGACATTCGCGAATTGTATCGTAACGACGTTCGTTTCTTGCGACAGTTTCCCTGACTTTGCTGAGCTTTATGTGTTGCAACGTCTCGTCGATGAAACGACGGGCGGCTACTAAAGCCTTTTTCAGGGTGAGAGAATCTTGCTCACAGTTTGCTTCAACGGCTGCTGATAATCTTCGCGTCTTCTACCGCCAGAAATCTTTTTCAGACCGAATCGCCTGTTATTGTGTCGTGAATCGCTGCCGCTAACTGAAAAAAGCCTTTGCGTCGTCCGCTCCAAAAATGATTGTTTCCTGGAATTGGCTTAAAGAATACGTCTTGTTGGATATGCCGCTGGCCGAGTTGGAGCGGCGGTTGATGATGGCTGGGCTGAACCACGAGGGCACAACAGACGTAGATGGCGACATAGCCATCGAGCTGGAGGTCACGAGCAACCGGCCGGATTGTCTAGGGCATATTGGCGTGGCCCGCGAAATCGCCGTACTGTGGCAGCGGCCACTTCGTTTGCCGGCAGCCGAACCTCAGCAAGGACAAACGCCCGTTGATAAGTTGGCATGCGTGCAGATCGATTGGGCTGAAGCATGTCCGCGCTACACGGCCCGAGTGATCCGCAACGTTCGTATTGGGCCCAGCCCAGCGTGGTTGGTGCGTCGGCTGCGCACTGTGGGGGTGGCATCGGTCAACAACGTGGTTGATGTCACAAACTATGTGCTGTTGGAGTGCAGTCAGCCGTTGCACGCCTTCGATCTTGACCACTTACAAGGCCCAGAGATCATCGTTCGTCGTGCCAACGCGGGCGAGCAGTTGGAAGCGATTAACCATCGCACGTACGAGCTTTCGACGGATATGTGCGTGATCGCCGATGCCAGGCGAGCCGTTGCGCTGGCCGGCGTGATGGGGGGGGCGGAAACCGAAGTGACCGAAGCGACCCGCAACCTCCTGATCGAATCGGCCGAGTTCGATCCTCTAACGGTTCGCAACACAGCGCGTAAGTTGAACCTTCACAGTGAATCGTCGTTTCGGTTCGAACGAGGCATCGATCCCGAAGGCATTGATTGGGCGAGCCGACGTTGCTGCGAGTTGATTCTTGAGCTGGCCGGCGGTGAATTGGCATCGGGGGTCATCAACGTTGGTCAGCGGATCGAGCCACGGCCAAAAGTCACGCTACGTTTCGATCAGCTGAAACGCATCTTGGGCATCGACGTCGATGCCTCAGAGGTGCGGCGCATCTTGCAGGCGCTGGGCAACCGCGAAACGGCACACAACGAACGGCAGGTCGAAGTGGTGCCGCCTTCCTGGCGACGGGACCTCTCTCGCGAAATCGATTTAGTTGAAGAAGTGGCTCGCATCCATGGCTACGACGCGATTCCCGAAGACGTGCGTGTTCCGATGGCCGCATCGACTAGGCGGAAGAAAGACATCGTCTGGGAAAAAATGCGTCAGGTACTCGTGGCTGCCGGTTATGACGAAGCCATGACGCTCAGCGCGGTAGGGGCCGAACTAGCGGAATCCTTCAGCCCCTGGACTGACGCTCCTCCGCTGCAATTGCAGACACCCGTCTTACGAGGTGCCGATCGCCTTCGCCGTTCGTTGGTTCCCAGTTTGCTGGCAGCCCGTCGTGCAAACGAGGCAATCGGCAACCAGCAAATCAACCTCTTTGAAACAGCCAAGGTGTACCTGGGGCGAAAAGGCTCTTTGCCAGATGAACAGTGGATGCTGGCATTGACCTCTAGCGGCGATTTTCTGGACGTGAAGGGGGTGCTTGAATCGCTCATACGACGACAGAATCGTTTGCGATCGCTCGAGGTGCGGTCGCTGGACGATCCCTTTTTCCGCCCAGGATACGCGGCCGAGGTGCATTTGGGTGGGCAGCGATGGGGTGTGTTGGG
>WGDQ01000642.1 GCA_015493185.1 Planctomycetaceae bacterium | reverse complement strand
GCACCCTTTCAATTGAAGAATCCTTTCTCCCCCCACCACAGCACGCCCAGTTTACCGAACAATCCCCAAATTCTCCTATTGACATTTTTCCCACTCCCAAACCCCTGCAAAACCTGACGTGCACCCCGAACGGCCTTTTGAGCCGGGATCGCTGCGGATTGGCTTTTTGCTACGCTTTCCGGTGGCAGATTCCGGTAGCAGACGACTCGTATCGGTGCCGCGCTTCGGGGCGTTGGCCAGAAGTGCGAGTTGGCGGGCAAAGCGGCGGCGGGCGCGATCGAGACATAAAACGTAAACAGTGGAAAAGGCGGAGAAAAACGCCTGCCTGTCACGATTGTTCGCGCAGGAGGCATCTGGTATACTCCGCAGGTTTCAACGCGCCCCTCTTTTGGGAATAGGCCGTTCAATCGGTGACCGGCCGAGTGGAGTGCGTGTCAGGTCGACGTCTGTGTGCTCGTGTGTGCTTGGCCCGCTGTGGCTGTGTCAGGTTTGCCTTCCGGTTTGTCTGATGGTTGGCCGGCACGGTGCAGTGGTTTCCCGCATCCGCAAAAGAAGCAGCCGAACGCTGGCGAGGCAGTGCTCGCAGCATCGGGGGCAGCGGTTTTGCACATCGACGAACTTTTTTACCAAAACATTTGGTCCTTAATTACGAATCATGGTCAATCGCAACCTCATCCGTACCTACGACATTGCCGACGAGGAATTCGAACAGTATTTAGCCGAAGCCGGCGCTGCTGAGCCTGAAGCCATCCAATGGGGTGGCGAAGAAATCGGCATCAATCAGATTGTCAAAGGAAAAGTTGTCCGCGTCGAAGGCGACCGAGTCGTCGTTGATGTCGGCTATAAGAGCGAAGGCGTCATTCCGCTGAGCGAGTGGGACGAGCAGCCGGAACCTGGGCAGCAGCTCAAGGTGCTGATCGAAGACCTTGAGGACGTCTCGGGCGCCTATGACGACGAGAGCGGTATGATCGCCCTCTCGAAGCGCAAAGCCGAGAAGATCCAGGCCTGGATGAAGGTCATGGAAACGGTTCACGAAGGCGATGTCGTGACCGGTCAAGTGACGCGCAAGATCAAGGGCGGATTGCTGGTCGATATTGGTGTGAACGTGTTTTTGCCTGCCAGTCAGGTCGACATCCGACGTCCGCACGACATTGGCGATTATATCGGACGCACCATTCAGTGTTTGGTACTCAAAATCGACGAATCGCGTCGCAACATCGTCGTCAGTCGACGTGCGCTGATCGAGGCCGAGCGGGCCGAGAAGAAAGAGCAACTGCTCGCCACCTTGGAAGTGGGACAGGTACGCAAGGGCACGGTTAAGAACATTGCCGACTTTGGTGCGTTCGTTGATCTGGGTGGCATCGACGGGCTGCTGCACATCACCGATATGAGCTGGGGCCGCATTGGCCATCCCTCGCAAATGGTTTCAATCGATCAGGAAATCGAGGTGATGGTGCTGCACATCGACCGCGAAAAAGAAAAGATCGCGCTCGGTTTGAAGCAGCTAACCCCGAGTCCGTGGGAAAACATCGAAGAGAAGTACCCCGTTGGCTCGATCGTCAAGGGCGAAGTGGTCAACGTGATGAGCTACGGTGCTTTCGTCAAACTGGAAGAGGGCATCGAAGGGCTCGTGCACATCAGCGAAATGTCGTGGACCAAACGTATCAACCATCCCAGCGAGTTGGTACAGATTGGCGACGAAATCAATGTTGTGGTGCTCGGCATCAACAAAGAGAAGCAGGAGATTTCGCTCGGCATGAAGCAAACCCAGGAAAATCCCTGGGACCGTGTGGCCGATCGCTATCCGCCGGGAACCGTAGTAACCGGTACGGTGCGCAACCTGACCAATTACGGTGCGTTCATCGAAATCGAGGAAGGCATCGACGGGCTGCTGCACGTGAGCGATATGTCGTGGACGCGAAAGATCAGCCATCCCAGCGAAATCGTTGAGAAAGGCCAGGAAATTACCTGCAAGGTGCTTTCGGTCGATCAGCAGCGGCGGCGCATTGCGTTGGGGCTGAAGCAACTGGAAGAAGATCCTTGGGCCAACGAAATTCCGAACCGATACCAGGCCGGTCAGGTTGTAACCGGCGTGGTGACGAAAATCACCAACTTTGGTGTCTTTGTCGGGCTCGAGAACGGTTTGGAAGGTCTGTTGCACATTTCCGAACTGGCCGACCACAAGGTGGAGAATCCCGAAGAGATCGTCAAAGTGGGTGACGAAATCGAAGTGAAGATTCTCCGCGTGGATCAAGAGGAGCGCAAAATCGGCCTGTCGCGCAAGCGCGTTGAATGGGCCGAGGAAACCCAGTCGCAACAGAGCGAGGCGGCAACCGAAACCCGGGCGACCTCGCCTTCTGCGCCGGCTGTGGAACTCAAGGGTGGTGTGGGCTCGGATACCGGGCCGCTGATCAAGCCGCAATCGTCCGCTCCGGAAGAAGCCAAAGAACCGGAGCAGGCGGACTAACGCTTGCTTGCCGAACACCCCTCGTTGCCAGTAGCACCACATACATTGGTTTACTGGCATGTGTGCGTTTCAGGTTGGGCTGAACAAGGT
>WGDQ01000641.1 GCA_015493185.1 Planctomycetaceae bacterium | reverse complement strand
AGATCGCTCAGATCGCGCCATTGGCCATCTACGATGGCGCGGACGAAACCGCTTTCGCGCAGCACCGACCAGTCGATGGCGCCGTTTCCGTTGGCCGTGGGGCGAAACGCCACGAGCAGGCGATGACCGGCATCAAGCCGCTGAAGTGCCTCGGCGGCCGATTGCGGAGTTTCGCGGCGAATGTGGCGACCGCAGCCAGGACAAACGACGCGGCCGATGCGGGCGAAGAGCAAGCGGAGATAATCGACGATTTCCGTGGCCGTGCCCACAGTGGCCCGGCTCGAGCGGTTGCGGTTTTCGCCCGCCACAGCAATGGCCGGGGGAATGTGATCGATACGGCGTGCGGCAGGCTTTTCCAACTGTTCGAGAAACTGCCGTGTGTAGGCCGAGAAGCTTTCGATATAACGACGTTGCCCCTCGGCATAGAGGGTGTCGATTGCCAAACTGCTTTTGCCGCTGCCGCTCAGACCACAGACAACGACCAGCCGGCCGTGGGGAATATCGACATCCACCTGCTTGAGGTTGTGGACCTCGACGCCACGCAATTCGATACACCGTCGGTCGGACACAGAGGCTCCTCGAAGGTTGCTGCTACTTTTTCCGATCCGCGAAGAATGACGAAACCTTTAATTTTAGCCGCCTGCCCGGGGGCCGGCTATGTCGGGCAGAAACGGCCCGGTTTGAAGGTTGCCCACGATGTTGCCCACGATTTTGTTGTTTCGTGCGCCGTTTTTTCAGAAGGCCCGGCACGCGGCAGCCGTTCTGGTGGCAGCCGTTCTGGCGGCAGCACGTTGCAAGGCCGGCAAACGGCGGTATTTCAAGCGAAGGAACCGGCACTGTTGCCTCGCGGCATCGACGCCCGTGTGACGGCAAAATCGGACCGCAGCAGAATAGCCGTCGGCGCCTCCGGCGCCGCATGCCCTGCGGGCCAGACCGACGAGCCCGTGTGTTTGCGGAGGCCGGGGCATAAGCAGGCGCCGCCGATGCGAACCCAGCGCAGCGTCATGGTCATGGAAGAACAAACAGCAGCGGAAATTGGAGTGACGGGGTGAGCGACGGTTCTTTGCGATTTGCCGGCCAGAATGTGGGGGTGATGGGACTCGGACGCCACGGGGGCGGCGTGGCGGCCGCACGCTATTTGTTACGGCAGGGCGCCCGAGTAACGGTGAGCGATGCAGCCGACGCCAAGGCGTTGGGGCCCTCGCTATCGGCGCTGGCCGACTGGCCCGAAATACGCTGGCGGCTGGGCGGTCACGAGGCGAGCGATTTTCGTCGGGCCGATGTGGTGGTGGTCAACCCGGCCGTGCGACCGGGGCATCCGATGCTGGAGATCGCCCGACGTTGTGGGGCACGACTCACCTCGGAGATCGAGCTACTGCTCGAGGCGTGCCCAGCCAGCGTGATCGGTGTGACCGGCACCCACGGCAAGTCGACCACCGCAGCAATGATTGCCGCCGTGTTGCGGCACGATCGTCGACGCTGCTGGCTGGGCGGCAACATAGGCCGTAGCCTGTTGCCGGTGTTGCCCAAAATGCAGGCCGATGACTGGGTGGTGCTGGAGCTGAGCAGTTTCCAGTTGCACCATCTCTCATCCCAAGTGAACATGCCGCGGGTGGCCGTCGTTACCGGATATGAGCCGAATCATCTCGACTGGCATGGTAGTCAGGCCGCATATCGCCGGGCCAAGCGCCGGCTGCTGGCCGAGCAGCAACCGGGCGACGTGGCCATACTGTCTGCCGAAGACCGCTCGCTCGATTTTCTGCGCGATGCCGTTCGTGGACATTGTGTGAGACCGCCCGAACCGGACGTGTTGCCCCCGCTGCGCGTGTTTGGGACGCATGCTCGCCGCAATGCCGCACTGGCCGCTGCGGTGGGCCAGGTGGTGGGATGTGGGCGGCAGGCAGTAGCACAGGCGCTGGCGCGATTTCCCGGCATGCCGCATCGATTGCGCCGGCTGGGGTGCTACGCCGGACGATGGTTTTTCAACGATTCGAAATCGACGACCCCCGGCTCGCTGCTGGCGGCGCTCGATGCCATGCCCAGCCCCACCTGGCTGTTGTGCGGCGGACAGAACAAGGGACTAAAGCCCGAGTCGCTCGGCCGGGCGATTGCCGCCCGGGTGGCGGGCGTCGCGTGTTTCGGGGCGGTGGGGCCCTTGGTGTACGAGGCGGTGCGGGTCGCAGCGCCGGAGCTGCCGGCCATTTGCGTTTCGCATTTGGACGACGCGCTGCGCTGGTGCGTCAGTCGCTCAGCCGCTGGCGATGCCGTGCTGCTTTCGCCGGGATTCGCGAGTCTGGACCAATATCGCGATTTCGCCGAGCGGGGGCGGCACTTCGAGAAGCTCGTGTCGGAGTTGCCCGCCACAAACGCCCCCCGGCGGGCCGCAGAGGCCCCTGCCGTGACGCCATAAGTGGGTGATATAATGACCGCCCGCTTCCCGGGCATGCTCGGCCTGGTCGCGCCCAAGCCTCGCATGAGCGGCCTTTCGGACAAGGACCGTTTCGGGCGAGGGCCTGGCCGGTGTCCGTCT
>WGDQ01000640.1 GCA_015493185.1 Planctomycetaceae bacterium | reverse complement strand
CCCGATGCCCTCGACGCCGCACCTGCTCTGCCGCTCGGTGCGCAGCGAGCACATATTGCGCAACACTGAACGACTCGTTCGGATCGACCAGATCGATCAAATGGTGTGGTACGGCTGCACGCTGCGCGGGCGTGGGTTTGGCCGTGCCGATTTCCATGTGCCGGTAGATCGCCATCGAGTCGAGCGAAAGGATCTCGGCGTCCAGCCGACGAGCCAGCTCGATGCCCACGGCCGTTTTCCCACTAGCCGTCGGACCAGTCAGGTAAACAGCATCGACCAGTGGTTCGAGAACAGACATCAAATGGCCAATCTTTTTCGACGTTTTCGAGTAGATCCTGTATCTGCTACACATCTGCCAGCAGCAGGCAAACCAGATATATCGGGGCATATCGGGCAACCGAGATGCCCAACCAGGTGCTTGTAGGACGTACCCATCGGCTGGCGATTTCCAAGGACGGGGCTCCCGCGGCCTTTCCGAACAGATCAAAGGCTCGCCCCCGGGCCGTTTTTCGCTTTGTTCAAAAGGCCCTTTAAGCTCGCAACGGGCAATAAGGGACCGCGTACCGAAATGGTTCGTTCGGAGCGCCGCTCGGCGGGCCGCCGAGCGAGAGGGTGCCGTGTGCACCAGCGATGCCGTACGGGGTGGATTGCCAGCGTGCCGCAAACGGCCTACATTGCAGCCTATCTGCCAATGGGCAACCCGGCAACGCGGGGTTCCCTCGCCCCCGGGCACCTCGCTTTGCCAAAGGCGCGATGTGCCGACAGCGCTGGTTGCCAGGAACACAGGACGCATGCTGCCAAGAACACAAGAACACCCCCCTCGCTGAGCCGAGGTGAGCGGTGCGTTGCCGGCGGGAGCGTGCGTTGCCAGCCACCGACAGGTGGTTCATTCCACCGCGGTCGGGCTGCGGTCGGTCCCGTCGCCCCCCGTCGACGGTTCGTTGGTTGGGGGTGTACGGCAACGGTGCAAATGGAGCCGCAAGGCGAAGCACGATTCGCAGTGCAGGAGAGAAGACCTCGTGAGCGACGATCCGACGGTTCTGGCCCGGCTCATGTCGGTGGTCGAAGACCGCTGCCGTAATCGACCTCAGGGGTCGTACACCACCCAACTGATCGAGGGCGGCATAGACCGCATCGGCGCGAAGATTGAAGAAGAGGCGGCCGAAGTGATCGAGGCGGCCCGAGAACAAGATGCCGCTGCGCATCAGCATGTGGTGCACGAGGCGGCCGACCTGATCTTCCACTTGTTCGTACTGCTCGGTTACAAGCAGGTTGGCCTGAATGAGGTCGAGGCCGAACTGGCCCGGCGGTTTGGTGTCTCTGGACTAGAAGAAAAGGCGGCCCGCAAAAAGCAGCCGCCCGCAGATCGCCCCGGCGGCGACGAGTGAAACTACAATGACAAGTACTGCGACGAGCAAGCTGCGAATCGGCATTCCCAGCAAAGGGCGGTTGGCCGATGCGTCGGTCCAACTGCTGCACGAGGCGGGGCTGAGTTTTCGGCGTCAGCCGCGAAGTTTGTTTGCCCTTTGCCGCGAGATGCCCGTCGAGATCGCATTCTTGCGAACAGACGACATTCCCGTGCTTTGTGCCGAAGGCGCCGTCGATTTGGGCATCACCGGCAGCGACCTGGTGGCCGAGGCGCAGGTCGACCTGACCACGCGGTTGTCGCTGGGCATCGGCAATTGCCGACTCGCGGTTTGTGTGCCGGAAGACAGCCCGATTCAAAGCCCTCGCGAGCTCGACGGCCGCCGCATCGCGACCAGCTTTCCGGTGCTCACGCAGCAATTCCTCAGCCGTCATGGCGCAAAGGCCCGACCGGTCACGCTTTCCGGATCGGTCGAAATCATGGTCGGCCTGGGCGTGGCTGATGCCATTGTCGACTTGATCGAAACCGGCAGCACATTGGCGGCCAACCGCCTGCGTGAGTTGGCCGAAATCGGTCGATACGAAACCGTGCTCGTTCAAAACAGCCAGCAGCGCCAGCCGCAACTGGCCGATCGCATTGTGCGGCGGCTCGAAGGCGTGGTGATCGCCAGGGCCTATTCGTTGCTGGAGTACAACGTGCCCCGCTCCAAGCTTCAAGAGGCGGAAGCCATCACGCCAGGCTTCGAATCGCCTACGGTCAGCACGCTGGAAAACACCGAGTGGTGCGCCATCCGCGTCATGGTTCGGCGCAACGAGGTGATTGAAATCATGGAGCGCCTCGAAGAACTCGGGGCAACGGCCATTCTGGAAACCCGCATCACAAACTGCCGGCTGTGAATCCGTTAGCAATAGCCGCTCGCCGGCCGCACCGCTTATCGGATCTCGGTCGGTTGCCAATCGCCCCGCGACCGGAATGTGCCCGGCAAGCGTCGCCCGATACTCAGCAGCGGCGCCGTTGCCCAAGATCGCGGTGCGATTGCGACCTCTCTCTGCCCCCTGCGCGTGTGCGAGCGGAAGTCAGACAAGCCCTTTGCGAACCGCCCAGACAGCCGCCTGTGTGCGGTCCGAGGCTTGGATCTTGCGCAAAATGTTTTGCACGTGCTCTTTCACGGTCTCAACGCTGATCGAGAGCGACTTGCCGATTTCCTTGTTGCTCAGGCCCAAGGCAATGTGCCGCAACACCTGCGTTTCCCGTTGCGTCAGGGGCACGTCGTCGTCGCCCGGGGTCTTGGTTGTTTGCATCGTGCGGGCCACGCGTCGCAGTTCTTCCGAGCGTTGCGTCGTGTCGCCGGCGGCCGCGGCCTTGATCGCGCCGACAAGCTGTTCGCGGCTGCACCCTTTGAGCAGGTAGTCGCTTGCCCCTAGCGTAACGGCCCGCGCGATATAGGTGGGATTGTCATACGTCGAGAGAACCACCACCCGCGTGTCGGGCGAGTCGTTGCGAATACGCTCGAGCGCCGCCAATCCGTCGTCGGTTCCCATGCGAATGTCGAGCAGCACGACATCCGGCTTCTGATTCGCAGTCACCTCGACCACCTCGTTGCCGTTCGAGGCCTCGCCAACTATCTCGATTGCCGTATCGTCCAACAGGCTAATCAGCCCCTTGCGCACCACCTCGTGGTCGTCGGCAATCACGATCCGAATGCTCATGTCCGAAATCGCCTTTGGCAAATGGAGAGATAAAGAAAGGAGAAAAGAAAAAACTATTAAGGCGGCCTGCGCGTCTACCGCAACGGGCCTCGAAAAAGTATGCGAAGTCTACGGCCCCGCGGCACGCGCAAACTGAGCGGAAGCCGTCATGGGCAACGTCGCGCTTCGGCCTGGGTGCTTACCGCTGAAAGCAGCCGCTCGCCACACGAACCGTGGAAAAGCCGGCTCGCACCACCGCGTGACATCCTACCATCATTTTATCGACGATGCGGACCGGATGCGTACGCCAAGCCGGGAAATTCGCCCCGGCATTCCATACCCCACCGTCAGGCACCGACCAACAAAGCGACCTTTGCCGAGCGGCCAGAACCGTTCCCCCCACGCCAGCAGCCGCGGCGATTGCAACCGCCCCGCCTGTTGATATCTGTTAGCCCCCTCCAGCGAGTGCCTTCGCCCTGTACTGTGGGAGTGCCTATGGCAAAGGGCATACTGCTCGCGGACACGCGGTTGTCGGGACACCGCCAACGACCAGGTTTTCGACCCGCAGCGGCTTGCCGCGCATCGGGTGAGGGGGCTTCAGACAACTCAAGGCTTTCTCTTCGTTGCTTGTATTGGCGCTTGTTGCCCTCACGTTGTTTTTATGTCGACTTTTTGTGTCGCCCGCCTCCCCCGGAGCAGGGGGAATCCAGGCGTGCGCCGTACTCGACGAGCGGCCTGCATGTGGATTGTGGGGGAACAAAACCGGCCTGCGACAACAATCGTTAAAACGCGTACAAACGCTGCGGATGGGCGCTCAGGCACACCGAGGGGCCCCCTTCGACCCAACCGTTGTCACCGGCGCACTCGAATCGGGTCGGTCGAATCGTCTGTCAGGCCTTTTCTGCATTCAGATCGTGGGCCAACGTCGCTTTTTTCCGACGCTTTTGTGGATTGTGGTTTTTCGACACCCGCATCGCGTTGACCGTCTACAGCGCGTGACGTACATAATTGACGACAGCCCGTGGCTTCACCGCGAAACCCCTCTCCCCACACGGTTTTCGGACCGCGCGGTAAGTCTCACCGTTGTCGGCCGACGCGCCTGCCCAGCGGCGTGCGGCCCGAAAGCGGCTGTCAAGAACAAGCGACGCGCCGGGCCGGCCCTTCTCAATTAGCGAAGGTGAGCGGTGCGTTGCGTTTGACGCGTCCGGCCACGACAGTCGCCACGGATTTTCGGCGAACGAACCAGGTGCCGCACGGCATCGGTACGCGCCAGCCATTGTGGGAAGAGGTAGAACTACATGAAACGCGGGTCGCTGCTTCTGGTTGACGATGATCGCCACATCCTCACTTCGATGGCCGAGTGGCTGCGAGAGCAAGGCTACGCCGTCGATACGGCCAGCTCGTATGAAGAGGCACTGCGCCTAACGGGCAAAAACAGCTACGACGTGGTGCTCGCCGACGTGCGCCTTGGCGACGACGGCGATGGATTCGACCTGCTGGCCAAGGTGCGCGAGAACCACCCCACGACCGAGGTCATTCTGATCACCGGCTATGGCAACGTGGAAGTGGCGGTCGAGGCCATTCGTCGCGGCGCGTTCGACTTCCTGACCAAACCCTTGATCGACGACGAACTCGATCTGGCAATTCAGCGGGCGCTGAACCAACGCGAGGTGTTGGAAGAAAACAACGCGCTGAAGGCACAACTCGATTTGCGCTTCGGCATGGACAATATCGTGGGCAGCGACTCGCGGATGCGACGCGTCTTCGACCTTGTCGAGAGCGTGGCCGATACGAAAACCACCGTGCTCATCACGGGCGAAAGCGGCACGGGCAAGTCGCTCATCGCGCGGGCCATTCATCGCCACAGCAGCCGGCGCGACAAACCGTTTGTAGAAGTGGCCTGCGGTGCGCTGCCGGAGAACTTGTTGGAAAGCGAGCTATTTGGGCATGTGGCCGGTTCGTTTACCGGGGCTACGACCGACCGCATGGGCAAATTCATGCAGGCCGACGGTGGCACGATCTTTCTCGACGAAATCGGCACAGCCAGCCCCGGCTTGCAGGTCAAGCTGCTGCGGGTATTGCAAGAATTCGAATTCGAACAGGTGGGCGGCACCAAGACGTTTCACGTTGATGCCCGTGTGATCCTGGCCACGAATGAAGATTTAGAGCAGCTCGTGGCCGAGGGCCGTTTCCGGCAGGATCTTTACTATCGAATCAACGTGATCAACATCGAACTGCCGCCGCTTCGCGAACGGATTTCGGACATTCCGCTTT
>WGDQ01000639.1 GCA_015493185.1 Planctomycetaceae bacterium | reverse complement strand
GGCGAATCTTGGAAAAAGTTAGGGATGAAAATTCCCGCCCCACGCACGCCGGCCCCGAAAAAAAGGTAAACTTTTTTGCGATCCAATTTGCCATCTGCCGCGTAGTGGGGGTGTAGGCAAGCGGATCAAAAAAGGCAAAGCCCCGATCTTCACCAGCCGCAGGGCAGGGCAACAAGCAACAACGAGGAGCGGCTGCACAGCGAGCCGCCGAAAAAGGGCAAAAAGCCCGCCACCGCCATAAAATACGCGTCGGCAGGTGGATTTCTCACTCGCAAGGCACACCACCGCCACTGATCGCGAATCGAGCCGGTTATTTGGGCAGAAGACCGCTGAGGGCCGAAAAGTTTGCCCAGATTTTCCGAGATGTACTCAACTCGAAGCTTGACACGATCCGACACTTGATTAAGATTGCCATAGTCTTGAGCCGCCTGCTCCGCGGCAGGCGTTCTCGGCCCAGAAACCAAGCAAACAGTTAAACTGAGATCTTTTGGGCCGCCCCCGACCGCTATACTAGCGTTTGACATAGGGGGGGGATTTCTGGGGTAAATTTCAGCTCCTGCGATCGGGATTTTCTCAGCTTTAGTACGGCCGGAGCGAATCTCAGGGGGTTTTTCGTAGGGAGCAGTCCCCCACAGATCAGATGATGGCCACCGTGTGGCCCGTCATCTTTCACGATTTCCCCTGGTCCTGGTTTGGGGGTTGTGCCGCTTGCACAACTTTGCTTTGCGCCGGCTCCCGGTTGGTTTGAGCTGGCGCCGTGCAGGTTTCACGTTCTGCGACTTGCTCTCTATCCGAAGGCAGCAATGAACGGCTCTCGAACCGCGAGCAGGTTGCATCGGTAGACCAAAGCTATCGCGTCGTGCGAGTACTCAGATGCCTTTCCGTTGTGAAGCAGCGGATGTTGCGCAGTTTGAGCTCGCAGTGCATTGCGAAGCGAACACGATTTTTTCCGCTCGCTGGCTGTTGTCCTACGAAAGATAACCGCTGGCCAGCACTCTCAGCACAGGCATTTCGCTCCCGCGGCGCCTAACGCACCGCAGTGCAAGGAGCAATGGCTGCTGATTCTCGAGCAGGGCGCTCATGGTGTGCGCCCGCAATCTCTTCAACTAGGTGATCTTATGGCAAAAAGGAAGAAAAGCCGTTCGCGCGGAAGAGGCGGAGCCCACGGCGGCCGTTCCCAAAACAACGGACGGGGTCGGCGACGTCAGCCGCGTGAACAACACAACAACACGAACAACGCGCCGCAAGAATCCAACAACGGCGAAGCAACGCCCTTGGTCGAGGCTTCCGGCGTGCTCGAGCTGCACCCCAACGGTTACGGGTTTTTGCGCAGCCCTGAAAACAACTATTCTCGCGAACGCACCGACCCGTTTGTGCCGGGTGCGATGATCGACAAGTTCGGTCTGCGCGAGGGCGTGATGATTCGCGGCATGGTTCAGCAAAGCCGCAAGCAGCAAGGGCCTCGGCTGCGCGAAATTCTGGATGTTGATGGCTGCCCGCCTGAAAAGTATCCAGAAGTCAAAACATTTGACCAGTTGACACCCATCAACCCGCACGAATGGTTGCAGCTCGAAACCGGCCCTGAACCTCTCAGCACCCGAGTGGTCGACTTGCTCACTCCGCTGGGCAAGGGGCAGCGTGCGCTGATTGTGGCGCCACCGCGAACCGGTAAAACGGTGCTGTTGCAGCAAATCGGTCAGGCCGTCTCCAAAAACTATCCGGAGATCAAACTGATCGTACTGCTCATCGACGAGCGTCCGGAAGAAGTAACCGACATGACGCGCAGCATCAACGGCGAGGTGGTGGCCAGTAGCCTCGATCGCGAGGTGGAAAGCCACGTTCGGCTGTCGCAATTGGTCGTCGAACGCTGCAAGCGTCTGGCCGAGTTGGGCCAGGACGTGTTCCTCATCATGGACTCCATCACCCGCATGGCCCGTGCCTTCAACAAGTGGGTGGGCAACACCGGCCGCACGATGAGTGGCGGTGTCGACATCAAGGCGATGGACATTCCCAAAAAGCTCTTCGCCACGGCCCGTCAGTTTGAAGAAGGCGGTTCGCTCACGATCGTGGCCACGGCCTTGATCGACACGGGCAGCCGCATGGACGAGCTGATCTTTCAGGAGTTCAAGGGAACGGGCAACATGGAGCTTGTGCTCGACCGCAAACTGGCCGACCGACGTGTTTGGCCGGCAATCGACATCAGCCAATCGGGCACGCGACGTGAAGAAAAGCTGCTCGACCCCGACACGCTGCACGCCGTGACCATGTTGCGGCGGACGCTCAGCCAAATGCATCCGGTCGACGCCATGGAACAGCTCACCAAGCAATTGAGCAAGTTCAAAACGAATAAAGAGTTCATCCAACTCATCAGTGGCGTCGGCGTCGCCGACTAACGGCCGGCTACATGCTTTTGCGGTTCGATTGCCTGCTTCTGCGGCGTGCCCTGCAAAACCGCCGCCTTCTTTCACCATCGCTCGCACTGTGGGCAGCTTTTGCCGACGCAAGGTTCGTGCTGCGCCAGGCAAACAGCACCGTGGCAGCATCGTGGCGATGTCCGCCGGCTCGGCGCGCAATATCGCTCCTTCTCTGCTCCACAACCATTGCGCTGATGGCGTTCCGCTCAGCGGCCTTGGCGGTGGGGCCCGAAACAGCCGTTGCCGTTGTCGCTGCGGCCGTTCAACAAAGCGGAGCAAACAGCCGTAGCGCGACGCCGCCCGTAGCAAACCCGCTTGGCTCCGATGCGGCAGACGACGACGGCGACGAGGCCACGGATCGCTTTCGGCCCGGCGTGGTGGCAACATATCGCTTGGACGACGGCACCTCGATTGTGCGGTGGCACGAACAAGTTCGCTGGCGCGCAGCCGTTTCAAACCAGGCTACCCAGACTACGCCGTCGCCCGTGCAACCATCTATCGGGCCCCCAGAGCGTACGACATCATCTCCGTCCGCTCGGCCCGCTCGGCCGAATGCTTTGGCGAAGATCGAGCCGGCGACGATACCGCAGCACATTCGCTGGCAGGGGCATTTGCTCGTCTTCGCACCGGGCACCTATCGTATGCACGTTTATGCTGCTGGCCACGTACGCCTTCGGGTTCGCGGTCAAACGCTGCTGGCCCAATCAAGCGACACGCCGCAGTGGCTCGAGGCAAACCCCGTCGACTTCGAATACGGCTATCACCCCTTCGAGCTTCTCTACGAACCCGGGGGGCCTGCGCCGATTTGCGAACTGTACTGGCAAGGTCCGCAATTCGATCTCGAACCCGTCATGCCGCGATGGCTGCACCACGATGCCGCGCAACAGCCGCCGGCAACGGTCCGCTGGCCCGACGATCATTTGCTGGTTGTCGCATCCGGTTGCAACCAATGCCACAAACTGCCCGGTATTCCCGAGACGTTGCCCGGCCCCGCGCTCGACAAGCTGGCGGGCAATATCTCCACCGATTGGCTCAACAACTGGCTCGTCCTCGGACACCACGGCCCGGTGCCAAACCAAGACCACGAGATGAATCGAACCACCAACGCGAGGCATGAAGCCAGCAATGTCTCGGTCGCGGCTGCCGCGGCTTCTCGCCCCCTTTCGGCCCCGACAAACCATCAGACATCGCGGACCGGCAATTCCACTGTCGACGAAGCGCCGGAGGCCACCCATACACGCGATCTATCGGCCGAAGGCGCGACCTCATCGGGTCGGCCGGTGCCGCGTTTCGAGCTTTCGGCCGAGCAATCACGGGCCATCATCGCCTATCTTTTGGCCTCTTCGTCGGCCACGGCTTCCGACGGCAACACGCCGCATTCCGATCGCGCGGCGCATTCCGAGCCCTCATCAGGAAACTCCGCCGCGCCCTCCTCTCCCGCGGATCCCTCTTCTTTGCTTCTTCTTTGTCGACCGCATCGTCGTCTTCTTCACGCCTCGGG
>WGDQ01000638.1 GCA_015493185.1 Planctomycetaceae bacterium | reverse complement strand
ATCCTCGGCACGCCGCATCGAGCGCGTTTCCAGTCGCCTCGGCCAAGCACGAGCGGGGCGGACGGTCGCCCAAATGGCCTTTCGGTTCGCTGTTCAAGAGCGACGACCAGGCATCCACTGCTAAATCACCCAACGAGTGGATCACACGCCCGCGACCGTAACAGGTGTACGGGATAGTGCGTTTTTTCTCTTTCCGCGCCTCGCTTTGTCCGAGGCATTCACTCGGGCTGCCCTGGCCGGCCCGTGAACGAACGCAGATCGCCGATCGTCGTCCTGGCGTCAGCGACCAATTGCGACAAAATCGAACCGCGTCTTCTCGCAGGTAGCGGGCAACGGACGAATCGACCGCCGGTCGCCGTCGATCGGGTCATTTCCTCCACGGTGCAACCCGCCGTAAAATGGGGCGCATGACCACCGACCTGATTCTCGGAACCGCCGGACACATCGATCACGGCAAGACGTCGCTGATCAAAGCGCTCACGGGCATCGACACCGATCGTTTGCCCGAGGAGAAAAAACGCGGCATCACGATCGAACTGGGCTTCGCCCGACTGAACGTCGGCAACTTTCGTTTTGGCATCGTCGACGTGCCGGGGCACGAGCGGTTTGTTCGCAATATGCTGGCCGGCGCCACGGGAATCGACGTCGCCCTTTTGGTGGTGGCGGCCGACGATTCGGTGAAGCCGCAAACCCGCGAACATTTCGACATCCTCCGTCTGCTCCAACTGCCGGCCGGAGTCGTTGCGCTGACCAAGTGCGATCTGGCCGATGCCGATTGGATCGCACTGGTCGAGGACGAAGTGCGAGAACTAGTGGCCGACAGCTTCTTGGCCGACGCACCGCTGGTGCGTACCAGCGCGGCAACCGGTGAGGGATTGGATGCGTTGCGTTCCGCCCTCGAAAGCGCCGCGCAACGGGCCGTTCGGTCGTCACGGACTCAGCGAGCCAAAGGCCCCTTTCGCCTTCCGATCGACCGCTGCTTCGCCGTGGCGGGCCACGGAACCGTTGTCACCGGAAGCATCGCTAGCGGCAGCGTTCGCCTTGGTGACGAGCTCACGGTGGAACCCGGCGGGCAACGTGTCCGAGTGCGGGGGCTACAGCGTCACGACGAACCGACCGAGCAGCTTGCTCGCGGCCAACGGGCCGCTGTGAATCTGGGCGGTATCCATCACAACCAGATTCATCGCGGTCACGAACTTTGCACGCCCGGCCATCTCGTGCCGAGCCGATGGCTGACCGTGCGGCTGGAGCTGCTCGCCACGGCTCCCCGCCCCGTGAAAAACCGTGCTCGAGTGCGCTGCCATATCGGCACAGCCGAGCTGATGGCCAGCATTTCTTTGCTGGAAGGCGATGTGCTGCTTCCCGGCCAGTCGATGTTGGCGCAACTCATACTAAGCCAGCCGGCCGTGGCCACTTGGGGGCAAGGCTTCATCATCCGGTCGCAGTCGCCCATGTTCACCATCGGCGGCGGTCGCGTCCTGGAACCCAATGCTTCCCGCATCCGACTTCGACAACGAGAACGCATCGCGCGGCTTGGCGAGCTCGAGTCGGAAAACGAGTGCGAGCGAGCGTCGGCAGCAATTTATCTCGCGGGGTTGCATTCTTGGAAAAAAGAAGATCTGGCCCGCACAGCCGGAGTAACCGATGCCGAGGCCGTGGTTGCAGAGTTGGAAACCCAGCAGCAATTAGTTCGCCTTGTGTCATCGGCCGGACGTTCTCAACTGGTTCACCGCGACGTGCTGAAAGAAACGGCCGACCGAATCGAAGTCGTACTATCGCGTTTGCACGAACGGCAACCATTGAAAATGACGATCGACCGAGGGCAGCTACTCAGCCAGTGTGCTTATCTGGCCGAAGAGTGGTTGTTGATCGCGTTGCTGGAATATATGGAATCGCAAGGCCGCATTGTCCGAAGTCGTTCCGGCATTCGGTTGGCTGGCCATAGTCCGCGCTTGGCCGATGAAGAGCGCCGCGTTCTCGATCAGCTTGTCGCGTGCTACGAGCAGAGCGGCTTCCAACCGCCGAGCATCAAAGAAGTGGCCACCGAGGTCGGCAAGAGCGAGGCGTTCGTTTCGCCACTAATCCACCTGGCCTGCGACCAAGGCATGCTGGTACGTTTCGCACCTGAGGGCTACCTGCATCACACGGCCGAACAACGGCTTCGTTCGTTGTTAACCGAGCACCTTGCTGCCGGAGATGGCTTGACCGTGAGCGAAATTCGCACCCTGCTCGGCACCACGCGAAAATACGCGGTACCCTTGTGCGAGTATCTCGATCGTATCGGACTCACCCGCCGAGAAGGCGACCGGCGCGTGCTCGCTTCGAGCGAAGTCGAGTCTTGAGACGCCGCCCCGGAGTCGTAGTTGCCGATGGAGTCAACGGACTCGATAGCGCACGGCTAGCAAGGCCAATTTGGCAATGGATGAACGAACTGACCAGACGCACGAATCGCTTCAGCCATCCAGGCCCGGTGCAACGCCCCAAACACCGGACGAATCGGCACTGCGAAAACTCCCTTCGGTAGATCGTCTGCTGGGTGCGCCCGTGCTGCACCAACTGGTGCAACGCCTCGGCCACAACGAAGTCGTTGCTGCCATAAGAGAGGTGCTCGGCGAGTTGCGAGCTGCGCTGCGACACAGCACGCCGGCTTGCGAGCATCGGCCCCACAGTTCCTCGCAACCGGCGCTAGACGAACATTCGATCGCCAATCGTATTGCCGAGCGGCTTGCTCAACGTGAGCAACGGCGACTTCGCCCTGTGGTGAACGCCACAGGTATTCTGTTGCACACAGGGCTCGGGCGTGCGCCCCTGTCGGCCCCGGCCATCGAAGCAATCGGGCAAGTGGCTCGCGGCTATGCCAATGTCGAACTTGATTTGCCAAGCGGCCGACGAGGTAGCCGACTCGATACGGTGGCGCCCGCTTTATGTCGGCTTTGCGGTGCCGAGGCCGCCGTTGTGGTGAACAACAACGCCGGAGCCACGCTGCTTGTGCTGGCTGCGCTGGCGTCCGGTCGAGAAGTGATCGTATCGCGAGGGGAGCTGATCGAAATCGGCGGCAGCTTTCGACTGCCCGACGTGATGGCGGCCGGCGGCGCCCTGCTGCGAGAAGTCGGAACAACGAACAAAACGCGAATCGACGACTATCGTCAGGCGATTGGCGACCATACGGCGGCCCTGATGCAGGTGCATACCAGCAATTACAAGAT
>WGDQ01000637.1 GCA_015493185.1 Planctomycetaceae bacterium | reverse complement strand
GTATAAGAGACAGGTCTTCTCCCTCCTCATCATACGCCTCGTCGTACTCTTCATCCTCCTCGCCATCGTCCGACGCGTACGCGTCTTCGTACTCGTCGTCCAGTTCGTCTTCTACGTCATGCTCCGACCGGACATCATCATCTTCTTCGTCTTCATCTTCTTCCCAAGCGTCGTCGGCCTCGTCGTACGTTTCCTCATCCAGTTCGTCGTATGCGTCTTCCTCCGGCCCGTCGGCGTGCTCGTCGTCGGCCAGGGCTGCGTCATCTTCGTCGACGACGCCATCCGAATCGTACGTTTCGGTCGTGGCTTCGTGGCCGGCTTCCTCCCAGGGGGCGAGTTGCTCGTCCGGTTCGTCGTCGAGCTCTCGACGCGGTGGTCGCAGTGCCACAGTGCGCCGCTTCTTGGCTGCTGCTGCCGCCGATGGTGAAGCTCCCCGCAGCGGCCGCGAATCATTCGATCCACTTTTCGGACGCGACGCGATCAGCGGCGCCACCGGCGGGCTGGCCGCCGTGGTTGGGTTCGAGTTGCCCTCGCGCATCGCCTGCCACTGTTCCGGCGTGATCAACACCTCGCGGGCTTGCGAGCCATTGTATTGGCCCACAATGCCGTCTTCGGCCATGAAATCAATCAGCCGAGCCGCCCGTCCGTAACCAATGCCCAGGGTTCGCTGCAACAGCGACACGCTGCCGCGCCCTTCGCGCACAATCACATCGACGGCCGCCTCGTACAGTTCGTCGCGGTTCTTCAGCTTTTCGGCCTGCGGCGCATCGCTATTGGTGGGCAGATGGATCAGCTCGTGTACGAACTGCGGGTCCGACGTGCCCACATAATCCACCACGCGCACAATCTCGTCGTCGCTCACAAATGCACCTTGCCCGCGCAGCAGCGTGCTCGTGCCGGGCCAGAGGAACAGCATGTCGCCGTTGCCCAACAGCTTTTCGGCACCCATCTCATCGAGCACCACCCGGCTATCGGTACGGCTGGCCACCTGAAACGAGATTCTCGCTGGCAGGTTCGATTTGATCAGGCCGGTAATCACGTCGACGGTTGGCTTTTGCGTGGCCAGCACTAGGTGAATTCCCACAGCCCGGCTTTTTTGGGCCAGGCGGATGATGTGTGCTTCCACTTCTTTGGCCGCCGTCATCATCAGGTCGGCCATTTCGTCGGCCACAATCACGATAAACGGCAGATGCGTCGGAATTTCTTTCCGCTGCTCCTCGTCTTCGATGCCCAAACGCTCGAACAGTTCCTCTTCACCAAGCTGGTTGTAAACGCTCACGTGCCGCACGCCGGCACGCGCCAGCAGGGCGTAGCGTTCTTCCATTTTCTCCACGGCCCAGGCCAGAATGGCTTCGGCCTTTTTCATGTCGGTTACCACCGGGTGCATCAGGTGCGGCAATTTCATGTAGCAGCTCAGCTCGACCATTTTCGGGTCGATCAACAGCAGCCGCACGTCGTCCGGGCCGCGCGTCATCAGAATCGACATGATGATCGAGTTCAGGCACACGCTTTTGCCCGTGCCCGTTCGGCCGGCGATCAACAGGTGCGGCAGTGCCGTCAGGTCGCACACCAGCGGGTTGCCCGAAACGTCTTTGCCAAGGAAAACGGGAATCCGCATCCGCTCGATTTCGCTGGCCGACTCGTCGATCACCTCGCGCATGCGAACCAGTTGCCGTTCGGTGTTGGGCACCTCGATGCCCACGGTGTTTTTGCCCGGTATGGGGGCCACGATCCGCACGCTGGGCACGCGCAACGCAATGGCCAGGTCGTCGGCCAGTCCTGTGATTTTGCTCAACCGCAGACCGGCTTCCAATTCGATCTCGAACTGTGCGATCACCGGGCCGGTTTCGATCTCGACAACCCGTACCGTAAAGCCGAAGCTGGCAAACGTTTTTTCCAGTATCTTGGCCTTGCGGCGGACCTCGCGCTCCTGCGCTTCGTACGAGAAGGGTTCGGCATCGATCAGCAAATCGAGCGGCGGCAATTCGTAGTCGGTCACGTCGGGCGTGCGCGACGCGGCTTCGATTTCCTCCATCACCTGTTGCCGCTCGTCGACGCCCCGCTTGGCCTTGCGACGCGAATTGATGCCCAGAGCCGATGCCAGCCGCGTGCCCACCGTTGCCGATGCGCCTTGTTCGCCGGCCGCTTTGGCCTGCTCGGCCTTGTTCACAACCTTCACGGCCGCTCCGAAATCGGCATCTTCTTGCTCGTCGTCGTCTTCTTCCGCTTCGTCTTCGGCGTCGTAATCGTAGTCGTCTTCGTCGAAGTCTTCGTCTTCCTGCTCGTCGTCTTCTTCAAGCGCGTCTTCGGCATCCTCATCTTCCGCTTCGTCACGCGACGGCTTACGGCGTTTTTCTTCCAGACTCTGCCGATACGCGGCATGCGCCTGCGACAGCCCGCTCGTGGCCACGCGCAGCGGTACTTTGGCCGCTTGGGCCGTGGCCCCAAACAGCAGGTAGTCGGTCGAAAGCAACAGCCCCGCCGCCAACGTGGCGAACAGCAAAATGTAGGCTCCCGCGTGGGCGAAGTTCGCTTCCAATACGCCTCGTCCGATGGCACCCAAATAGCCGCCCGATCCGACCGCCGTGCCGGGGCCAATCTCAGGCAGGGCCAACGCCGCGAAGCTTGCCACGGCCACGAGCGAAAGCAGCCATCCCACCATCCGTGTGGTCGGTTGCGAAATGCGTTGCTGCCGGAGCAACAGCAGCCCCACGACCACGAGCGATGCAATCAAGAAATAAGCGCCCACGCCCACCGCCGCGAACAACACATGGGCGGCCCATGCCCCCACCCGACCGCAGGCGTTGTGGATCACGTTCGACGGCGGGAAAACCAGCGTGCTCGGCGGGTCGGCCGGGTCGTAGGTCCAGACAGATACGGCCAGAAACGCGCTGGCAGCGAGCAGCGCGAGGGCCAACAGATCGATTTTAAGACTGCGCTTCGCGAGCATGGACGTCCGTGGGCTTGCGTTCGATGGTCAACGCGCAACCGATCTTGACGATCGCGCGTCGGATCAATCGTGGGCTCGTCCATGCCCGGGGCGATAACTCCGTTGTCAATTCCTCTGTCGAACTTCGGCGAAGCGGTGGGTCGAGAACCAGTTCCTTTCGGGGCAGCAGCGCTGATTGCCTGGGGCGAAAGAGTCGTGCAATTGTCAGAAGGCCGATAGCTCGTGCGATCCTCCGTTGCCCTGGCACGGCGCGGCGCGTTGCCAGGCGACGCGTTTTCATATGCCGCGTGGATGTTGGCCACTTCGGTGGCGCACGTCGCCCGAAGGAACTCTAGCATTC
>WGDQ01000636.1 GCA_015493185.1 Planctomycetaceae bacterium | reverse complement strand
CCTCTGTTTGCAAACGCCTTCTTTTTTCGATCCATCCCTCTTTCGGCCTGTTTTCTTCGTCTGCGATCGGTCCTTCGCAATCGGCCCTTTTTTCTAATCAGCCCCGCTTTTTCGTCCCTCTCTCTGCCTTATCACCCATCTGTCTGCTTTTCTCTTCGCACTATTCTCTTCCACCGGTTGCGACCTGCCACCGACGCTTCGGCGGCGTGCCGGCCTAACGCGCCGTATGCTTGGTAAGCCGATCCCTCGCCATCGGGCCGGCGGTTCGCCAATCGAAGGGAAATGGCCTCAGCGCGCCGCGCGCGGCAGTTTTCCCATCGTCAGAACCGCGGAGCAGACAGGCAACCGGCACCGGTTTCTTGCGGCCTTTTTAGAGCAGCAACGCACACGGCCTGTTGAGCGAGCGACTGGGAACACGGTTGCGGCCAGTCGGCCGACACGCACCAAAAACTTCGCCGGCAGCGCCACCCGTCCGGCAGCATCCGGCAGTAGGAATATTCTGAGACGCGAATCGAGGGGGAAATCACCGCATGTCGTACACGTCAGGCCCTGAAATCGCCCGTTGTGGCCAATCGTCGGCCCAAGCAGCACAAGACCCGAGCCATGCCGCCGGCCCAGCGAGTCCCATTCCGACATTGCACGACGAAAAGCTGTCGCCAGAGTGCGGTGTGGTCAGTCGCGCACAGCGTGCCGCGATGCCCGATGCCGGTCTGCAACGTCGAGGTGGCTTTGCCGCGATCGGGCGATCGGGCGCGGCGGCGCGGCGTGGCAGCGCCAAGATCGAATACGCCGTGATGCTGGCGTTCGTGGCGGCCACGGTAGTGCTGGGGTGGCACATGTTGGGCGAACACACGGCGCGGCCCCTGTCGCAACTGGCTCTGGATCTGGACGCATCGACACCCGCTAGCCGGCGAGCCGGTCGTTTCGCGGCGCAGCGTGGTTTGCCCGCCCGCCGGGCCATTGCCGCCAATACGGCGGCTCCTGTGCTCGATGACCACGATACCGCAGCGGCTTCTTTTTCTCCGACGGTTGTGGCGGCCTTGGCCGCGCAGATTGTCTGCGGCGTGGCGCTGCTTGCCCTGCTATACCGCCAACGGCGACGCGTGTCGGAGTCGGAAACGGTCGAACAGCAGGCCGGCGCCCAGCTTGATCGCATGGTGTTCGAGAAACGGCAGCAAATGCTGCACCAGTTGACGAGCGATCCGGCCGTGTTCGCCACGGGGCAGTTGTTGGCCCATCACCTGATGAGTCCGCCCTCGTCGTCGGTTGCGCCGGATGCGCCGTGGGAACAAGTCGTCGAACAAATGAAGGCAGACAGGGTGCGTCATCTGCTGGTTCGCGACAACTCGGGCCGTCTGGTGGGCATCATCAGCGATCGCGACGTCTACTCCCGTTCAGGAAAAACGGCCGCCGACTTCATGACGCCCGACCCCATCACAATCAATCACGACGCCCCGCTGGCGCCGGCCCTGACCATGCTGGTGCGCAAACGGATCTCGTGTTTGCCGGTTGTGCGCGAAGGCGGGCTGTGCGGCGTGTTGACCACGACCGACGTGGTGCTGGCCCTCCAGTGCATTTTGCACGTGCTCGAAGGGCTTGGCGGCCAGCCGCACCCGTTGAACGAATCAGCCGGCAACGAACAACCGCCAAGCGGCGACTTGACGGCGCCTTCGACAACGGGCGACACGGGCTTTGCCCCATCGTGCGACACGGTCCAGCAAACTGCCGCAGCGGTGGCTGCTTCGGTTGACTGAGCATCGGCTGCCGTGTTGGGGCAAGTTCGGTTGCCACCTGGGTCTTGCATTGGCCCGCCTTCGACAGTGGTTCGCCGCTGACGAGTCGTTCACCAAGCCGTTCCCCCCAAGCGGTTCCGTAGTCGTTCGACCTTCGGCTAGTCGGTACAATACACGCACGCACCGTACGCAGGCGATCGTCGCGGCTGAGCGTGCCAACGATGAGGCGAACCGCCCGGTTTGTGCAGTGTGGTTGCAAAAGCGCCGCCCTACGCGGCTCGACCGGACGGTGCAGCACCACCTTGTTG
>WGDQ01000635.1 GCA_015493185.1 Planctomycetaceae bacterium | reverse complement strand
CTACACGCTTCTCGGAACGCCCGTCGGCCCGCTTATGAACAACCGGCGCGACCGGCACGGCAAGACTCTTTATCACGGCCCCGCCGTTTACGACCGGCGGGGCCGTTCTATTTGGAATCTCCGCGATCTTGGGAACATCCGACGTACAGCTTTCGCTTTGTCTCAAAGTGTAGAGTCGTGGCATGCGCCGTCGATAGTCAGTTTTGTTCGACTGACCAGTCCTCGCAGCTCACGGTATGCCCGAACGATGAAGCAGAACAAGCGAAGTTCTTCGTCCGCCGTCCAATCACCGCTCGAAACGTATCTCCGGGAAATCAACGAGACCCCCTTGTTGACCGCCGAAGAAGAGCAAGAGCTGGCGTATCGCATCGGTGAGGGCGACACCGAAGCCCGTGACCAGATGGTTCGGGCGAATTTGCGCCTGGTGGTGAACATCGCCCGTGGCTACACCGGCAAGGGGCTTGGGTTGCAAGACCTCATCGAAGAGGGCAACCTTGGCCTGCTGCGCGCGGTCGAAGGGTTCGATCCGGCAATGGGCACGCGTTTCAGCACGTATGCCAGCTACTGGATCAAACAGTCGATCAAGCGTGCATTGATCAATTCGGCAAAGACCATCCGCATTCCGGCCTACATGGTCGAGCTGCTTTCGAAGTGGCGGCGTGCCAGCGCGCGGCTGAGTGAGGAGCTGGGCCGCACGCCCACGCCGGAAGAAGTGGCGCGCGTTCTCGGATTGCCGAAGCGGAAGCTGCCGATCATCAAGAAGGCGATTCGCATTTACAACTCGACGCCGCAAACCGACCAATCGGAGGCCGGTTGGTCGTTGGGCGAGATGGTGATGGACGAAAGCGTCAAAACGCCCGAGGAAGAACTGGTTGAAAGCGACGCCCTGGAAAAAGTGATGCACATGCTGGACGAAATGGACCAGCGCGAAGCAACCGTGCTCCGAATGCGGTTCGGCCTCGATCATCACGAACCGCATACGTTGAAGGAAATCGGCGAATCGCTCGGTCTGACCCGCGAGCGCGTTCGGCAGATCGAAACCGAAGCCCTCAACAAGCTGGGCCAGTCGTTGCACGGCACACCGGGGTAGGCTGATTTGCGGCGATTCGTGCTACGTTTATAGCACGGCGCGCACCGTCAAATCTTTGATCAGCCACCTTCGCTGAAACGGTGGTCTGCCACGACGGCCCGATGGGGCTTTGAGGGCGGAAGCCGAAGAACCGAGCAGAACCCGTTCCAATCGGCCATGCGCGGCATCTCTGTGCGTTTTCTTGTTTCTTGAGCAGTTCCCTGCGGTTCCGTCTTGCTGATCGCACGTTAGAATCGGGGACATGTCAGGAGACGAAAAAACAGCGATTTGAGAAAAAGTGGCTTGCCGCGAAAGATTCGTGAACGTGACGGATTGTTCTGAGTTTCATCTTTTCGGCTCAAGGCCTTCCTTGCCGTTGCTCGTAACCGGTGTGGCCGGCGTGGCGGGTTACAACGCCTTTCACTACTTTCGTCAGAAATATGGCGAACAGGTGATCGGCATTCGGCCGCCGGCCAATTGGCGCTTGAACGGTAGCGGTATTGTGGCATGTGATATGGCCGACCGGCGCCAGTTGGCCGCCCTGTTCAGCCGCTACCGCTTTGCCGCCGTGCTCAATGGTGAAGGAAGTTGCGCGCTGAAAGCCTGCGAACTCGATCCGGCCATGGCGTGGCGCGTGAATGTGGGAGGCGTCGAAAACCTGCTTGCCGAGGTGCGCGATCGAGAGTGCCGCCTGGTTCACCTCTCGATCGACCTGGTTTTTGCGGGCCGTGCTGAAGGCGGGTATCGCGAACATGAGCCGACCAACCCGGTGACGGTTTACGGCCGAACTATGGCTGTCGCTGAACAGGCGGTGCTTTCCTGCGATGCCCGTGCGTGCGTGCTTCGGATTTCGTTGCCGATGGGAATCAGTTTCAACGGGCACGCGGGCGCTGTCGACTGGATCGAATCGCGCTTTAAGAAAGGGCGCCCGGCAACGCTCTACTTCGACGAGGTGCGCACGCCGACATATACCGATTGCTTGAACCGTGTTTTCGAGTCGGTGCTGGCACGGCCGCTCGCCGGTTTATATCACGCAGGCGGACCGCGGCGTTTGAGCTTGTATCAGATCGCGCAAATCATCAATCGCGTGGGCGGCTATGCCCCCGAGCTATTGATGGGCATTCCGCGAAGAGAAGCGGGTCCCGTTCCTCCCCGCGCCGGCAACGTAACCCTATGTTCACGGCGCCTGGCAGAGGCCCTCGGTTTCGAGCCTTTCACTCCATGGCCTCACGACGAATCGCTGGTGCCTACGCATCGCGATTGGCATCGAGAGCGGACGGCTGGCGAAAGGGGCTCGACGCGGCAGATTGAGCAAGTCCTCTGTCGCAATCCATTGCGGCGATCTATCGGCTGGGAAGCGGCCGTACGATGCCGGAGTGCTGGTCGGCACGCTCGCATGCCAAGGCAGCCCATGTCTGCGTAGAGCAGGCGGCGTACCACCGCAAGTGTGGCTCCACGCGTGGTGTGTAAAGCACACGCGACGCATCGGTTTTGGGGCACGCGCGACCACCCCTTGTGTTTGCCTGCCGGATTCCGCGTCAGCAGACGAGTCATCCGGTACAGCACCCAAGAGCCACTTCCGATCGCCGTGGGGCAACCGAGAACGCTTTGGGGCGGCCCCGTACCATCATTGTGCGTTTTCGCCGTATCTGCCGGGGAAGAATTGGCCGAGCGGTGCGAGAGCGACGTGCAATAATCTCCGCC
>WGDQ01000634.1 GCA_015493185.1 Planctomycetaceae bacterium | reverse complement strand
GGTCCCACTCTTCCGGTGCCACATGGTCGGGCAGCACCGCCGTGCCGGCCGGCTGGCGTTCGGCCGCTGGTGCCGCCGACTCGCGCGTCATCGGCCCGTTGCCTTGGTCCGAACCTACTGCTAACCCGGTTCCAAGGTCCGGGCTACGCTCGGTAGTCGACGTGCCTCGAACGGCGCGGACATCGCTCGCGACTTCTGACTTGTTTGAACCGTCTCCTGATTCGGTACCGTTGCCACGGTCGTCTGCTGCCGTGGCCTCGATTGTGCACGTTGCCGAATCGTTCGCGGCGACCGAGTCGGATTCAGCGTTCCCCGGGGCATGATTTGCCGGTGATGCGTCTGAGTCTGAGCTGGCCGTTGCCGACGCGTGCTTGACCCACGCCACTTCGAGCGAAACGCCTAGCGCCTTGCGAAACAGTTTGCTCTTGCGTTCGGCGGCCCAAAGCTCCACACGCGGCTCGCCAGGGGCTTCAACCACCAGGCGCACCGTGCCATCGAGCACCGTGGCGCGTACCGATCGAATATGCTGGCCGTGTGTCCGATCCAATCCGGTGGCCAGGCGCAGAATGCCCGCCAGCACGCTCACAAGCTGTGCGTCGCTCGGTTTCAGTCGGCTGATGTTCACATGCGATTTCTTGGGCATCGCACCGCGGTGGTATCGGGCCACGTTGGCGATCAGCTCACGTTCTTTGGCAGAAAACCCCGATAGCTCGGCGTGCATGATCAGGTGGTAGGCGTGTTTTTGGTGCTTCACGTGGTGAATCAGGTAACCCACTTCGTGCAGCAGGGCGGCCGCTTCCAGCAGTTCGGCCGCGCTTTCCGGCAGTCCGAACTCCGGTGCCAGATCGCGGAAAATGGATGTGGCCAAACGGGCCACGTGTTCGGCATGCCGACAGTTCACCCGGCACTTGCGGGCAAACTGCCGCACCGATTCCATCCGATCTTGCAAGGCAGGCGGCGAATCGCTGTCGTCGCCCGAGAGCCGGTCGATCATCGACAGCAACAGGCCGTCGCGAACTCCTTTGTCGTTCACCCAGATTTCGCGGCACCCGAGCCGCTTGGCCAACCGCAAAATGACCGTGAGCCCCGCCACGATGATGTCGGCCCGCGCCGGGCTCAAGCCCGGCACCTGACGGCGCGACTTGAGCGGCAGCTCGGCCAGTTCGCGTCGCACCCGAGCCACGTCTTTCACCGCGAATCGCGATCCCTGCACCGTGCCCACGCGTCCCTCGCGCTGGCATTGCAGTATTTCGGCCAGCGTGCTGAACGTGCCGCCGCTGCCGATCATCATGGGCGTTTTGAATGGCGGTTTGCCGATCGCCTCGCGAAGCGCATCGTCTACGGCTTGGTTCAACGTGGCTTCTTCTTCAGGCGTGATTGGATCGCTGTGCACGTAGCGTTCCGTCAAACGCACGGCACCCAGCGGCAGCGAGAACACCTGGTCGATCACCGTGCCGGCGGCCAGCACCACTTCGACACTTCCGCCGCCTATGTCGACCACGGCCGTCGGCTCGTCGTCGAGATTGAAATGATGCACCACGCTACGAAACGCGTAGCGAGCCTCGTCCTCGGCGCTGATCACTTCCAGTGGCAGGCCGCAACGTTCTTGCACCAAACGGCAAAAGGTCGCGCCATTGCGGGCTTCGCGCACGGCGCTGGTGGCAATGGCCCGAAGCTGCGCTACCTGCTGGCCTTCGGCGATGGCTTTCATCTTGGAGATCGTTTGCAATGATCGCTCAATCGGTTCTTGCCCAAGCCAGCCGGTTTTCTCCAACCCTTCGCCCAGCCGTGTGACCTCCTTTTCTTCGTCCAATATGCGATAGCTGCCCTCTTGCTCGATGGCGGCCACCACGAGCCGAATCGAGTTGGTGCCCACGTCGATCGCCGCCAACGGCGAACGGCTTGTCTCTCGATGCCGCCGGGCCAGCGCGATCTCGCTGAAGGTGCGATCGTGGGTGGTTGACATGATTGTGCTGAATCCTAGAGATGCTCGATACGTTCTCGCACGCCACGGCGCGATCTTATAGAGGGGCTTTCCTTCCCAGACTGCGACCTCCTCGGGCTGTTCGCTCGGCTACCGCCGCGATCGCTCGTACGTGCGCGCCATCCTGTGGGGCAGGTGCGAAGCCGATGGGACGGAACCAGACCGGACCACGCAGGGGCGGATACATCGGATCGGCCGGCCACACCACGGCCCGACGTGCGGCCATCACTCTACGGCGAAAACATGAAGACGCTATGAATTTTCCGAAGCAGCCAGCCGGGCACATCGGTCCAACGAAACGCAAACCGCCGAGACCGGTCCACCGCCCGACACGACGGCCGCTTGTCGTATCGCGCTGTTGGGGGCGTCTCGTCCGTCCCCACGTTGTTGGCGCGGGTGCCCCTCTGGCGCCGAGCAACAAACGGGGCGACCTCGCTTGTCACACTGGGGGGCACTTGCCGCCGGGGTGGAAGGGGCCGTTTCTGTCAACGCTCCAATGGCCGCGGGAACCTGCCTTCATTCTATGATACCCACCCCGCCCCGGCCATTTGGCGGCCAACCGTGGGCGCAGCGTGCCATCGACCACCTTCTGCATACGCGGTGGCCACGGTGGGTTTGTCACATGGCTTCGGGCGCCGCGGTCGAAAATACAGCGTTTTCGCCGGAGTTCGGCCGAATTCCTACGGCACCGCGCTGGTTTGAACCCCGAGCAAACCTACCAGCCTGGCTGGCCACTCGTGCCAGACCGCCGGCTCGCCGCGCGCTGATTCCGGGGCTTCGGACGCCACCAGACACCGCGGATGTGGGCGGTCGAACGATGCGGTGCGATTGACGGGGGGACCGTGGCAAGCTGGCGATCAGCGGCCGCCTGCCGCAGCGGGCTGCTTGTCAGGCAGTCGCTGGCTGTGCTCCGCCAAGAAGGAAGTGAGGCTCTCAACGAATTTGGGATTGCGAACCGTCGTCATGTGATTGGCACCCGGAACGACGACAATGCGGGCCGACGGCACGATCTCGGCCAATGCATCCACGCCCTTCTTCATGGGGTCGCGGTCGCCCACAATCGCCATCATGGGCACTTTCGTGGCGGCCAACTTTTGGCGAGGGATCGAAAGCCCCTTGAGACCTCGAATCACACCGGAAAGGGCCAGCGGGTCGTTGGTGGCCATCACAACGCCGTTGGCCAGCTTGATCTGCTGTTCGCTCAGCGGTGGGGCGCCCTCGGGCGTAAGGTATTTGAGCAGCGGACCGATGCCCTTGCGGGCGGCGAGCGAATCGGCTAACTCGTTGAGAAAGGCAAGCCGGTCGCTCTTCGGATCTTCCCAGCCGGCACCCCCGACCGTGGCGCTCAGCAAACGGTCGGGGTGATCGACCACCAATCGCAGCGTGATGAACCCGCCCATCGAATAGCCCACCACATGCGCGCGGCGGATGTGCAAGTGGTCGAGCAGCCGTACCTGATCTTCGACCATTTGCAAACCGTATTGGGCTGCGTCGTGCGGCTTGTCGCTCTTGCCATGCCCGCGGTTGTCGATCGCAATCACGCGATAGTTTTCGGCCAGGCGGTCGAAAATGCCGGGCCGCTGCCAATTCATCACGCCGCTGCTGGTGAAGCCGTGAATCAGCAGCACCGGTTCGCCCTCGCCCCGCATCATGTAGTGGATCCGTACGCCGGCGGAATCGAAGTCGTACGCATCGGCCGGGCTCGCTTCCGCGCTCGGGCGTTTGGCCGCGGCAGATGTCGAGGGTTGCTCGCCACGAACCGGGCTGAGCAACAGGCAAACGATCGAAAGGCTCAGGCACAAACAAGAAAGACGGCGGTTGATCATGGGGTGGAGTTCCTCGTTAAGCAGGTTGGGCGAACTGCCGCGAGCCGACGCCCGCCGTCGAGTACGGTCGTCGTTCGGGAGAACGCGGGTACTTTTTCGTTGGTTCTGTTGTGGTTCGAAATCGACCGGCTCGCCGCAGCGGGCGCTGGTTTGCTCCGTGGCCGCGACGCATTGCTCCGGCGCTTTCGTGCGGCGGTGCCTGCGGGCAAGGCCCTTTGTGGTGCCTTAATGTATTTGCCTTACCGTATTTGATGTCTTGGTGCGGCTCTATCTCGCTTGGTGGTTCTTTCTGAAT
>WGDQ01000633.1 GCA_015493185.1 Planctomycetaceae bacterium | reverse complement strand
GGCATGAATGCTTTCGTGCTGTGGCTGGGCTGTGCGTTGTGAGGAGGTGATGTGCGTTGGAGGAGATGATTGGTCCGTCAGCTTGCTGCTTTCACTTGTTGATCGTCTTGGTCGTCGTGGAGGGAATCGGGAGCGGGCGCGATCGGCTGGTGGCCGTTGGCGTTGCCACCGCGATAGAAGTTCGCATAGAGCGATTCCCAGTTGATCACAAGACGGCCGCCGCTGGCCTCGTGCTGTCGGGCCCAATTTATCAGCAGGTCGAGACACGCGTGGTCGATGTAGTTCAGGCGGTCGAAGTCGACGTGCAATTCGACATCGGGCGGAACGCGTTCGAGCACCGAGGCGAGCTGCGGCAAACGAATGAACGTGGCGGCCCCTTGCAGGTGAAGCCTTGCCGTGCGCTTTTCTGCGTCGATTTCCAAACGGGCACTCAAATGCGAAAAGCGATAGAGCAGTTTTGCCGCCGAGAGCACCAGACCGACGACGATG
Source organism: Planctomycetaceae bacterium (assembly GCA_015493185.1). Lineage (GTDB taxonomy): Bacteria > Planctomycetota > Planctomycetia > Pirellulales > JAEUIK01 > WGDQ01. The sequence goes on along the minus strand of WGDQ01000633.1, from coordinate 2,711 downwards.
CCCGTGAGCAGGTCTTCGATGACAATGACCGCCACGGTGGCGGCATAGATGGCGACCTCGCTTTTGCCGAATGCCCAAAGCCGCCGTACGGCCGTTGGGTTCATCAGCTTATAGCCGGTGTAAACAAGAATGGCGCCCAGGCTGGCTCGCGGCACGTAGTTCAAGACGTCGGGCAAGAGGACGATAAAGGCCAGTAGCCAAAGGCCGTGAAGAATGGCCGAGAGCGGTGTGCGGGCGCCGGCATGCACATTGGCCGAACTGCGAACGATCACTGCGGTCATGGGCAGCGCGCCCAGCACGCCGCAGGTCATGTTACCCACGCCTTGGGCGGCCAGCTCGCGGTCGTAGTTGGTGCGCGGACCGGTGTGCATCTGGTCGACGGCCGTGGCGCACAGCAGCGTTTCGGCACTGGCAATTGCCGCCAGCACAACGGCGGTAATCCATACATCGGGCGATTGCAGCAGACGTAGCGAGTCGATGGTGGGGAGCGTGAGACTATCGAGCAGATTGCGAGGCACTTGCACGTTGATAACCGAGAGTTGCATTGCTGTGGCGAACAACGATGCAACGATCACGGCGACCAACGGGGCGGGAATGCTTTTCAGCTTCTGGGGAGAGAAGCGTTCCCAAAGAAGGATGGTGATGATCGTCAGCGCTCCGGTGGCTGCGGCCAGATGATGCGTGCTTCCATCCAGCGGGATAAGGCCCTTGATGACCGCCTCGGGAATGCTGAGCAAATTCTCCAGACCATTGGCCTTGGGGCTGTCGTCAACCATCACGTGGAACTGGCTGGAAAAGATCAACACGCCGATGCCGGCCAGCATGCCTTGAATCACAGATGGCGACACGGCACGGAACCACTGCCCCATTCGCAGCACTCCAGCGGTCAACTGTAGGGCTCCGCCCAGAAAGACCACGACGCCCAGGGCGAGAAGCGAAAACTGGTAGGCTTCGGCTTCGATCGCGGCCCTCGTGGTTTCGCCAACGGCCGCATCGCCGATTCGCCTCGCGATGAATTCGGCCCGCTGCGATTGCAGAAAGTCGAACACAAGCACCGTCAGGCCCGCGGCTGGGCCGCTTACCGACAACGGCGAGCCGGTGAGCGCGCCGGCGACCACCCCGCCCACAATGCCCGTGATCAGCCCCTGCGCAGGACTGACGCCCGAGGCGATGGCGATGCCCATGCAGAGGGGAAGTGCCACGAGAAAGACGACAAGAGAGGCCAGAAAGTCGCGGCGAGGCGCACTGAGAAGATGAACGCCCGAGCCCGCGAGCAACGATCGCCGCGTTCGTTGCCAAAGGTGTTTTTGTTGCTGTGGTGCGTTGCTGGTATGAGTCATGGTTCTGTGCTTGATGGCCTGGTGGAACGAGTCGATCGCGTGTTCGCGGCCGCATGCGAGGCGGTCGTTGTGCTGAAAGCAAAGCTGGTTTGATGGTCCTGCCCGCCCGGCCATGCGGTCAGGCGGGAAACAGACAAACGCGACGTCGGTCGGTCGCGACGCGCGAAATACGCATCTGATGTCACATTGCTTCGTGAAAACTCACAACCGGGGCGATCGGCCGTGTGGTGTATGCCGGGCGATGCACCGGTATGCTATCTCGGGTTGACGTGCCGATCGGGCTGCTCAAGGTACAACGCCCGATGCGGAAGACGACGTCATGTGGAGGCAGGTTCTTCTTCGAAACAAAGCGGTTCGAAGGTTTCCGTGTCGGGATTGAAGGCCCGCACCTGTCCGATCTCGAAGTGGTAAACCCACGCATGCACGGCCAGTTCGCGCCGCTGCACGGCAGCTACAACCGATGGTTGGCTGTAAACGTTGAGCATTTGTACGAGCACATTCACTTCGATGGCCTTGCTCAAACGTTCCGCCGGATCGGTGAGATCGCCGTATGAGCTTTCCATGATTTCCAGTGTTCTTTCGGCGTGCGAAAGCCAACGACGTACGGCCGGCAGCGACTCGGTCGAGCTGCGATCAAGCAACGCATTGACGGCACCGCACTGCGAGTGACCGCACACGATGATGTCTGGAACACGCAACACGCGCACGGCATATTCGATCGTGGCCGCCTCGCCGCTGGTGTGCGTTGGATAAGGGGGGACCAGATTGCCGGCGTTGCGGAGAACGAACAGGTCGCCCGGATCGGCTTGCGCGAGCAGATTGGGCACAACGCGCGAGTCGGAACAGGTGATGAACATGGCCACCGGCTCTTGGCCTTTGTGAAGCCGTTCGAACAGCGGTTGCTTGTGCCGGAACACGTCGGTTTGGAATTGACGGATGCCTTCAAGTAGCTTTCGCATGGTTCTTTGATCGTTTTTTGAGTAGCGATGTTGAAAATAGCAGGCTTGTCGGAAGCTGCCTTTCGTGAAATATGCGTAGAAAAGCGGGCCTCAGGATGCACCGGCCGGCTGCGATAAGGGGCCAGCGCACCGCACGAAGCATGCTGGATAACGAATAAAGCGGGTAAACTGCCGCGCGGATGAACCGGCATCGCTTGCTGGTACCCGGTGTCGGGCGCGGTGCAAACGCCGAAAGCAGTTGGCGGGGCGGCTGGAGTTTCAGCGTGCAAGACCGCCCCGAGAGCGAAGGCCAGAGCTCGCCCCGTCGTGGAGAGCAGCAGAGGCTCTGAGCCACGCGGTTTGGTGTGAAGGCCTACGTTCTGTGGCTGCGGCGCACAGCAACGCTGTGGACCAGCAAGGCGCGAAAGGTCGT
>WGDQ01000632.1 GCA_015493185.1 Planctomycetaceae bacterium | reverse complement strand
GGCGCTGGGGAGGCATTGCGCCGGAATGTTTTTGCGAAGCGTGCTTTTGCTGAGTTGTCACCGATCGACCTCGACTCAAGGGAAGAATTCGCGAACCTGCGAACCACGACAGTGCCACCATGCCGGGCAGATGCTCCCGGGGGCGTGCGAATGCTCGCGGCCGCTGCATTCATACGGCGTCAAACATCTGGAGCACGCGGCCCCACGATGCGACGAAAACGCCGGGCTTTGCAGCCGTGCCCTGCGAGACATAGCCCAACGCATGGACAGCCGGCGACACTTGCAACGACCGCCCATGTCATTGGTGCTTCTCGATTATGCCGCAATACCGTCGGGCCGGCAATTCACACGCGACGCAGTCCTTTCGACGCAGCAACAGGCTCTCGGTCGACACAATAGCCCGGCCGGCCAACCCCCCGAGGTTTCGTCTGAGAACCGGTGACGCGGCTTGCTGGGTTTTCGTTTTGTGCTCGCAACTTCCACGCGGGGGCGATGCCGGTTTTGAAAGCAGACGCCGACCATTCGGGCAAGCAGGGCGAAGTTTGCGGGCATGCGTGAAGTGCCAGCGACCAACCGCTGCTGGGAGCAGCGGACCGCGAACGCGGGCTGGCCACGCGACCACGATAGGCAGCCTGTCCGGTGGGGTTGGTGGCTACGAACCGACGCGAGCAGGCGGAATCAGCCCACCCAGGCCTCGCTCAGCTCATGTTGCCGGCCGGAGAAGCGGGGGCTTGTGCGACGCGGTGCGATGCGTCGCCGGTAGACCAGCCATTCGACGACGAGCACAACCAGCGCGGCCGCGACGAGCCATTTCCAGAACTCGCGACGCGAGCGTTCGCTGCCCGAGACGGCCGGCAGTGAGACGTTGCCAATGTGTCGCTTCATTTGCGGATCGACCGCCACGCGACTTTCTTGCGGATCGGCAAGGTTCACCGCAAACCGGTACGCCACTCGCTGGTCGACTTGCAATGCATAAACGCCCAACTGATCGGTGCGCGTGAAGTGCGTTTTGCCCGTAGCTGCCGGGGCGAGCGTGGTTGTCGAGCCGTCGGGCAGCACAAGCCGCGCGTCCTGGTCCGGGAGAGGCAGCACGATCTCTTGTCCGGGGCGTATCGCCGGCGCCATCTGATCGGCCGTCGCCCAACGCCGATCGAAGTACTGCAACGTGTTGAGCACAAACACCGGGAAACTGGGTCGTAGAATCCAGTTCGTGACTGCTCGTTTTTCAGAATACACCTCGAAGCCCAACACCACGTCTTCGAACTCTTGCCGGGGCGCGATGGCTGCCAGCGGACCGGCATCGGAATCGATCAGGGCCACGGCGGCTTCGGGCAGCGCCAGCGGTGCCGCTTCGGCCAACAGCACATCGCCCATTTCCACCCATTGCATCAGCGGATGCGCCTGCTCGATGTCGATCACCTGAGGCGCCGGCACCGGCGGCCGCGGCGACCAGCCATTCCACTGGGGTACGCGACCGATGAACAACGTGTTGGTTTGCGGTGGTTGCGCGGGCCGGCAACGATCGTAAACGATCAGATCGAGTCCGCCGCTTCCGGCCAGTTGTGCGTATTGCTCGCTGTTCAAAAAGTCGGGTGCAACGAAAGTGACCTCGGCCCGCTCGCGCGCTCGGACGGTGCTCAGCGCGCGTTGCAGCGGCGGGTTGCCCGGCGTGATTACCAACACTCGCAATCGGCGTGGCGCATTGATCGCCAACCAGGCCCGATTGTCCAGGGCAAAATCGTCTTCTACAGCAAGCCGCACCTCGAACACCGCCTGCTCGGTGGGTTCCATCTCGAAGACGATGCCGCGTCGCTCGTCGGGCTCGAGCGTCACGCGATCGGCGTCGACGAGGGTGTTGTCGCGATACAGTTCGACATCGACCTCCTGGGAAACGGGATGGCCGTTGAACAGGCGAGTGAAAATCTGAAGTCGGTCGTTCGCGTCACTCGTCGAGGCGGCCAGCCCTACGATGCCGATGTTGCGCCCCTCCGGGTTTCCGATCGGAATCCACATCGGGTTGAGATTACCCACGGCGAAGTCTTTTACGTCGCCGAAACGGCCATCACTGTAGATCAGCACGTCGGCCGGCTTGGCTTCGGCAACCATTGCTTCGTTGAGGTCGCCTGTTTTCGAGGGGTTGGCCAGCCCGGCTGCCAGTTTCATGGCCTCGGCCAGGTTGGTGGGCCGCTGCGTTTGCGCCACGTTTCGCACGGCGTCGCGCAGCGCGACGCGATTCGACGTGTAGGGCTGCTCGACTTGGGCGACGTCGGAAAAGCTGATCACCATCGCCACATCATCCGCTTGCATCTGACCAATGCGGTCCAGCACGCGGCGTTTGGCTTCGGCCAGCCGCGAAGGTCGCACGTCGGTCGAGGCCATGCTGGCCGAATTGTCGATCAGAAAGATGGTTCGCGAGGCCAGCCGGCGCTGGGTTTGCCACGATGGCCGCCCCAGGGCCAATAGCAGCAGCGCCACGGCGGCCAGTTGCAGCAAGAGCAGCAGCGTATTGCGCAATCGCTGCCACAGGCTGTTCACGCGCAGGTCTTCGGCGGCCCGGTGCCAAAGGTAGGTGCTCGGCACCTCGACCGTGCGGCGCCGCAGCTTCAAGAAGTAAAGCGCCACGATCGCCGGCGGCACCGTTGCGAGCACTCCCCATTGCCACCAAGAAAGCGTGTTGGTCCATTCGGGCCACATCAGCGCACCAGCCCCCTTCGCTGAAGATACAACGTGACCAGCCGCTGCACCGGCACGCTGGTTGGCACCAGCAGATAGACCATGCCCCGCCGAGCGCAGAACTCGCGTGCCGAAGCGACGAAGGCCTCGAGCGTTTCACGATACCGCTTGAGCAACGGCTGGCTGATCGTGATATCGGCCCGATCTCCATCTTCGCAGTCGACTAGTTGAAGATCGCCTTGCAAGGTGGGCGTCAGCTCTTCGGGCGAGAGCGTATGAATGACATACGCATCCATGCGCTGCGACGCCAGCAGCCGTAGAGGTTGTTCAAAGCCTTGTTTGTCCATCAAGTCGGTGATCAGCACCACAATGCCCTTGCCCGAGCTGCGCAGGCAAAAGCGGCGTATGCCTTCGAGCAGCGAAATCGAGCCGGCCGGTTCGATGGGTTCCAGCAGTTCCAACAATCGCCAAAGTTGCTGTCGCCCGCGCAGCGCCGGCATGTGCGGCGTGTTTTCGCCACCGAGCAGCTCGATTCTCACCCGGTCCGAGCGTACCAGGCCGATAAAGCCCAGCGCGGCGGCCAGTTGCTTTGCATAGTGCATTTTCTGCGGATCGCCGAACGCCATTGATCGGCTGTTGTCGATCAGCACGTGAACGTGCAGGTCTTCTTCTTCGAGAAACAGTTTGAGAAACAACCGATCGAGCCGCGCGTACGTGTTCCAATCGAGAAAGCGAAGGTCGTCGCCCTGAACGTAGTTGCGATAGTCAGCAAACTCGACACTCTGGCCCTTGCGAGGACTGCGCCGTTCGCCCTTCAGGCGACCGCGAAACATTTTGCGACTCACCAGCTCGAGCTGTTCGAGCCGGGCGAGAAAGTCGGGCGACAGCAGTTGGCTGGTGGACGACATCGAGCGGCGGTCCTGATCGCGTTGAGCGGGGATTAGAG
>WGDQ01000631.1 GCA_015493185.1 Planctomycetaceae bacterium | reverse complement strand
CGCCCCCTACCCCATCACTTGCCTTGTATCTCCCTCACAAGAACCATTTCCTTGGCGTGGCGCCAGAAATGACACGGGGCTCTGACAACAGAAGCGGATGGTGTCCGTTGGTTGCGTTTAGGAGAGATGACCAGCGTTCTTTATCAATTCGCTATTACTGTACAGAACGGCGGTGACAACATGTTGTCACCCGTACGGGGAGTAGCTCCGTTTTTTCTCGTTTTTCGAGGCCGCGACATCTCGATCGACAAACTGCCCTATTAGGTATGTTTTGTACAGGCTGCCCAGACTGGGGGTGCGTGAGAAGCTGTCTTCAAAATTGGATTTTGCGGGCCAGTCGGCGGCCCACGATACGGATGATGGCGATATAGATCATGGAGGCACTGTTTTTTATGTTCCGTTCGTCGTCTCGTGCGTGACGGCGATGCCACATCAGCCAGGCGAAGGTCCGCTCGATAATCCACCGCTTGGGTAGAATAACAAAACCTCGGGCCCGCACCCGACGCAGCGCGGTGTGCGGAATCCAGCCGAACTTCTTCCGCAGCGAATCCGGCAAACCGTTGCGGGCGTACGGACCGTCGGCGAAGACGATCCGCAAACGTCGATGTGATTTGGCGATCTTAGCTTGTCGAACACGAAGCGTGCTCCTTCTTGGTCTTGCCGGTGCGATCCATGCACGACGACGGCCCACACCAGTTCCAAGGTGTCGACGGCCAGATGTCGCTTGCGGCCGGTGATCTTTTTGCCAGCGTCGTAGCCGTGATCTTCGCCCTTCTCGGCCGTGCGAACCGATTGGCTGTCGAGGACCGCCACGGTGGGCTATTGATTGGCATATCTTGCGTATCTCCGGCGGTTCGGCAAGCCTATAGATCGCTGGATTAGCAGGCTAAAATCACGGTTTGCTTCGTCTCGGCGGCTGCGGTATGCACCAAAATTGCAGGCAGGCCGGCGCACGATACTTGGGCGGGCGATCGCCGCAAGACCCTGCTGATGGCGCGGTCTTGGAAGCCGCTTCTCGTGCACATGGTGCGGTTTGACTGGCGTGTCGGCGCCCCGGCCGCCACGATGCGGGCGATGGTCTGCCAACGGGGGCCAGGTTTTGGCGCATGTTTGCTGACGGGCACAAAACGACGCTCGTAAAGAGGACGAGGACATGATGAAGATGCCAATGGAGCGTCGGTGCTTTCTTTTTGCGATCGCACTGATGTGCCTTTCCGTACCGTTGATGGCCGCTGAGCGCCCGAGTTTTATCGTTATTGTTTGCGACAATCTCGGCTATGGTGATATCGAGCCATTCGGTTCGACAGTGAACCGCACGCCGAATCTGAATCGAATGGCTCGCGAAGGTCGCAAATTCACCCACTTCTATGTGACAGCCGGCGTTTGCACGCCTTCTCGGGCAAGCGTCATGACGGGGTGCTATGCCCAACGTGTCGGCATGCATACCAACCCCCGCGATGGACAGGTGCTGCGTCCTCTGTCTCCCTACGGTTTGAACCCGAGCGAAATCACGATTGCCGAGGTCTTGAAGCAGCGGGGCTACGCGACCGCCATCTTCGGCAAGTGGCATTTGGGCGACCAGCCAGAGTTTTTGCCAACCCGGCAAGGCTTCGATCTGTTTTTCGGCATTCCCTACAGCGATGACATGACCCGCGACGTGGGACGTCGGATCGGCAGGCGATTCGACGGCGAGCGATGGCCGCCGCTGCCGCTGATGGAGAATGAAAGGGTTATCGAAGCGCCCGTCGATCGCGATTTGCTGACGAAACGTTTCACGGAGCGGGCTTTACAGTTCATCGAGCAGCACGCGCACCGTCCCTTCTTTCTTTACTTTCCCCAGGCCATGCCTGGCAGCACAACAACGCCATTTGCCAGCCCTGCGTTCAAGGGCAAAAGCCGGGGCGGAGCATGGGGCGATTCCGTTGAGGAGCTCGACTGGTCGGCCGGTCAGATTCTAGACAAGCTCGTCGATTTGGGAATCGATCGACGAACGCTCGTCGTCTGGACCTCGGACAACGGTGCACCGATGGCTCGTTCGGCGAACGATTTGTCGCGCGGTACAAACCGGCCGCTGTATGGTCGCGGCTATACCACGGCCGAAGGCGCTTTTCGCGTGCCAACAATCATGTGGCAACCAGCAACCGTGCCGGCCGGAACCGTTTGCAAGCAACTCGTTACCACAATGGATTTGTTGCCGACGTTCGCGCGGATGGCCGACGCCCCGATACCGAACGATCGAACCATCGATGGCCATGACATTCGTTCGCTCATCAGGGGTGAGACGAACGCCGCCAGTCCGTACGGGGCTTTTTACTTCTACCAGGCCGAGCAGCTTCAAGCAGTTCGCAGCGGGCCATGGAAGCTGTTTGTGCCGCTGAAGCACTTTTCGCGTCATCCGCATTTCAAACCGGGCCAAGGCACGAAGCCACTGTTGTTCAACGTTGTGACCGACGTCGGCTGTGCGCGAAACGTTGCCGCTGAGCAGCCGGAGATTGTTGAATCGTTGATGATGCTTGCCGAAAAAGCTCGCCAGGAATTGGGAGACACGGGCCGGCGCGGCGCTGGCCAGCGACCTGCGGGACGCATCGATCAACCCACGCCGCGAGAGATGGCCACCACGCATGCGTCGCACAGCATTCCTTAGTGGTCGTGCGGTGCTGGCCGTGCACGTTGGTTGATCTGCGGCGGCGCTTTTCCACCGCTACGTGGTTGTTTTGTCGGGGCGCACCGTCCGGCCTTGATCAGCACACCCAACGGCTGCGATGTCGCCGTGAAACTGCCGGTCCGCTTTGCCCGTTCGCGAAGTCGCTTCATGGAAGACAGAAAGATGAAAGCCGTCTGACGGAGGAGACGGGGCATCAGAGCGTGCGAGGAATTACAATACGTGCAGTCACCCCTCCGACAGATCGTCTCGCGAACTTTCAGGCGGCCCGTGCGATGATGGCAAAGCGCAAAACCAGCTTCGATCCGGTCCGCGTGGGAATCGTCGGCCTGGGAACGTTCGGTCGGGTTCACGCGCTCACCGCTGCCGGAGTGGTCGAAGCCGATCTCGTGGCGCTGGTCGACTCGGATGAACGGCGCTTTGCAGATGCTGTCTCTT
>WGDQ01000630.1 GCA_015493185.1 Planctomycetaceae bacterium | reverse complement strand
CCATTGGCCTGGGCTTCTAGATGGATGTCGCTGGTTCGCGCTTCGATGGCTTCAACAAGAATCTCGTTCACGAGCCGGACGACCGACGCTTCTTGGGCCATTTCCGAGGCTTCAGAATCGTCGAGGTCGAGGTCGTCAAGAATCTCGACGCCGTCCTGATCCTCTTGACGCTGCTTGAGCAGGCCGTCGATTGTTTCGCTGCCGACACCCAAGTGCTGTTTGACGAGCTTGGCGATTTCTTCGCGCGATGCGAGCACCGGCTCGATGCGCAAACCGGTGGCGGTGCCAGCCTGATCGAGGGCGTATAGATCGAAAGGATCGCTCGTTGCCACGACCAACGTGTCGTCGTGACGCTGGATCGGGAAAATCGCGTGGCGATGAATGATTTTGGCAGGAAAGTCGTTCAACAATTCCAGGTCGATCTCTTCCTCCGAGAGGTCGACAAAGCGCATGCCCAACCGCTGCCCTAAAGCACGCAGCGCATCGTCTTCGCGCACAAAACCAAGGTCGACGGCCACTTGATCGAGGCGCGCATCGGGAGCCTGAGACTGCCGGGCAATTTCGAGTTGCCGCGGGTCCAAAAGCCCTTCGTTCAGGAGAATCTCGCCGACTTCCATGGTTCCAAGAGCCTCTGCCCAGAGAGCTGGCTCTCTGGTGGGAAACGCAATGCCTCTGTTCCGTTGTTCCGACGCAATCGCAGGGCCTGGGCCGCCATGCCTGTGGCCAATGGTCGACGCGCGTGGCGCGAACGACACCGCGAACGGAATTCGTCAAAAAAACAATCGACAACCAAACAATCAACGTGACCGAGCGCGTCTCGGCCAGAAGCGGCTGACGATAAAACAGGTGGGAAACGTTGGGTGGGTCGTATGATGCGGGAGCTGCCGCCCGAAAACTGCAAAAACCGATCAGGGCGACAACACATGCAAACTAATTGATGGGTTTGGTCCGTGTCAACAGATGTAGCGTGCCACGGCGACAAGTATCCGGCTCAGAACGGCCCGATTCAGGGGTGCGGAAGGCTGACCATTGCAAGGCGCAGATCCCTATCAAAAAAGGAGTTACAATGCATTCTGGTCCCGAAACAGAGACCCACGAATACGCGCACACCAGCCTATGCGAACATTTCGGGAATGCGATCTTCGCACGTTAAGAACGATCGCCCACGGCAGCCAAATCGAGAGATCGCGGTCATGAACACGGTGCTACTGCTCCTCGCCGGATTGGTCTCCTATCCTCCGCCTGCCGCAGAGCAGACCGCAACGCAGGTGTCGGACCACAAGACAGAAGCTGCCGAGATTTCCGATTCTTCCCCAACTGCGCAGACAGAAAAGAACTCGCCGACTCCCGCTGTTTTCGAGCCAAGCGCTGATCTATCAACGGCGGCAAGCAATCGAAATGCTGCCCCACCGCCCAAGGTGATGCGATACGCCCGACGGATCATCGGCCGCTACGATACCAACGGCGATGGATGGCTTGTGGCCGACGAATGGCAATCGATGCGGGGCAATCCCGAGCGAGCCGACAAGAATCGGGATGGCAGGCTTACGGTGGAGGAATTCGCTAGCTATGTGGCGCGGTATGCGGCCAGCGGTCCGAGGCTGACGCCTCGGGGACGGCAATCGTCGTGGAACGCCGCATCAACAAACCGAGCGACGGAACCCTCTGCGACGAATCGCCACGGTACGGGGGATCAGCCGATGGGACCGTCGGCGTCGGGCCGCCGCGATCAGCGTTTCTATGTCCGTGCCGATCGCTTACCGCAAGGATTGCCCGAGTGGTTTACGACGGCTGATGCCAATGGAGATGGTCAGCTCGACCTGACCGAGTTTCTCTCAACGGCGCAGGCGGGAAAATTTTCGCGTTATGACCTCAACCGAGATGGTTTGCTTACGCCGCGCGAATGGTTGCTAGCACAATCTCGCGAGAAGTCGCAAACGGACAAGGTCCCCGAGGCATCGAACCGTTCAACATCATCCCGGCAGGCGACCTCGCCATATGATAAGAACGGCAAAAAGCCATAACGCGCCGGCAGAAGGACGAAATGCGAGCCGGGCGTATAAGTGCCGTTTGCGAAATCAGCGAGAGCGCCGACGGCCGCGCCGCGTTTTGATTTCGGGCAGAAGCATGCGGAGCGCGTCTTGTACGGTTTCTGCGTTGGTCTTTTCCAGCGAAATCACGCGGACACTTCGCGTCAGCCGTTCGGCCGTTTCATCGAGACGCTGCACGAGCTGCTCCACTTCGCTCAGCAAAGGCGGCGCGGCTGCGACGACGAGCGAATTGGAATCTTCATCGACGCCCACGGTAAGCTCAGGGCCGGTGTTTTGCGCGTTGATCGACTGAAGTACCTGCGCCAGATCGCGCGATACGCCGCGGGGTACGGGAAGTTGCGATCGACTTTTGGGGCGCATCTGCTCTCGATAAACATCGCGCAAAACGTCCGCCACTTCGTCGGCCCTTGCGTTTTTCAGTGGGATCAGCTTCGGCCGGTTCGCCACCAGAGTTTCCGGCACCTCGGACGTGTCGAGCACCTTGACCAGGTTTTCAATCGCCGCCAGATCATTGCGGTTGCCCTGCACGATCAGGGCATTGAGCCGAGGATCGGGCACGATCGAGAGTCCTGCCCCGGAGCCGCCACGGAAGGCACCGGCACTTTCGAATAGTTTTTGCAATGTGTCGGCGACCACCGCAGCGTTGGCGTTGCGGAGTTGGAAAATCGTGAACTCACGGCCGCCGCTGCCGCGCCGTTCGAGAATGGCCCGCAAAAGCTGCTCGAACTGCTCCAGGGCCTCTTTGTCGTCAGAAGCGATCGTCAGTCCCGAGGGGCCCGGTGCGACGACAATCGGCGGTGGGCCTGGCGCCTTACGATCTGCGTGGTCGGATGCCGCCGGTTGGGTTGCCGGCTGTTTCGATTCGTTTGTCTTCGATGCGCTTTCGGCCGGACGCTGTTCGGCAGTGCTTGTCGGTGCATTTTTCTTAGTCGCTGCCGCCTGAGGGGCGGGCTGCTCAGCGTCGGGCTTATTCTCGGCATCGGCGCGGGCGTCGGGCGGCGCAGATGCGGGCGACTGCGATCGCGATTGCGATTGCGACGCGGATGATGCGGAAGGCTCCGACTCAGTGGAAGCTCTCGGTGTTCGCTTTTCACTGGTAACCGCAGGTGGCTGTCCTTGAGCGGTTTCTGCCGTGTCGGCCATTGCCAACAGGTGCTCGGCATCGAAAAGCGGTCGTGACCGCTTTGCCGACGAATGGGTGCCCGAGGTCTGCGCTGTCAAAACGATTGGCCGCAGCACGTCGTGATGCCGCGCCACGCCCTTTGGTCCGAACGCGGTCGCGGATGCCCCACCGGGCTTGTCGTCGTGCTGAGAGCCACCGCTGCCCGACGAACCTTCATCGCCGCGGCCGCCTTCGCGCGACGGTGTGCCGCCGGCCCCAGAATCGGCCGACGGTTTCTCTGCCTCGGGCTTTTCCAGTGGCTTATTTGGATTATTTGGCTTATTTGCAGGT
>WGDQ01000629.1 GCA_015493185.1 Planctomycetaceae bacterium | reverse complement strand
GTTCAACTCTTGGTGGATGATCGACACGCCATGATGTTCGGCATCGCGCGGGCCGCTCAGCCGCACTACTTGCCCGGCCAACCGCACCTGGCCCTCGTAGTCGGGCAGCACGCCGGCCAGAATTTTCATCAGCGTGCTTTTGCCCGCCCCGTTTTCACCCACAATGGCGTGCAGTGTGCCACGCTCGACATCGAACGACACATCGTCTAGCGCCACCACGCCGCCGAAGCGCTTCGACACGTGCCGAACCGAAACATGAACCTTCGTGTCGTCCATCCCACCACACGTTTGTACCGGCGCGACCTGAAATATTCATAACACGTTGCCGTGTGCCCGCCGTTGGCACACGCCACGGGTAATCAGCCGCTTCCCAGTGCCAACGGGCCCCTGGCAAGGCATCGCCCGGATAAGCTGCCGCCGTGGGCTCGAAAACTCCGGACCTGCAAGCATAGTGAACCGGTATCGGTTTGCAACGCAGCGCCGTCCCGCGGTGTCGCTTGCCAGACAGTTGTTTTCGAGAACCGCGGCCCGCAAAGCGGGGCGGGCATCGCGCGCAGATGTACGCAGACGAAGCAGGTGGCCCAGCGAGGTCGCGATGCTCGAACCGGCCGTTCTCACAGGCCCGCCAAAATCAGCACGCCGCACAGCAGCACCGAAAACCCGGCCGCGGCGTGCGAGAAACGCTCGAACCCCCGCACGCGGCTGCTCACCCGCGGTAGCGACCAGTGCAGCACCGCCACCGATGCCATCATGGCGACCAGCGTTGCGGCGCCGAACGCCACTGCCACGGCCGCCACAGCCCAGCCACTCAGCCGGGCCGCCGGATACATCAACAACGGGATCAGCGGTTCGCACGGCCCGAAAAGAAACACGGTGAACAGCACCCACGGGCCAATCGATTGCCCCTCGCCGTGCGTGTGCAAATGTTCGCCATCGTGTGTGTGGGGATGCCGGTGTACGGTGCCATCGGCATGCACGTGAACGTGCGAATGGGGGATGTTTCGCAGGGCACGAACGAGCCCCCACGTCGTGTAAGCCAGCCCCACTCCGATCAGCAGCCAGGCCGCCAGATCGCCGCGCACCGCCTCGAACTGTTCGAGGCGAAACACCACAATGCCCAGCGCAATGCCTACAACACCCAGCACAACCGAGCTGCCTACATGCCCCACGCCGCAAAGCGCCGTGACCAGCAACGTTTTGCGAAGCGACCAGCGCGCCGCGCGCCCCATGGCAACGAAGGGAATGTAGTGGTCGGGACCCAGCAGCGTGTGAATCGTGCCGATCGACACGGCCGTGGCCAGCAGCAGAAGTGTTTCATGTGACATTGCGACGAGCGATCCCTCCAACTCAGAAAAAACGCAAGTTCAATAGGCGGCAACGCCGCGCTTCGACCGACAATTCCCATACTCGCGCTGCCGGGCAGCATGCTGACAAGCCGCCGGGCAATCGCGCCGGTGCTTGAGTCGTTAGAAGCGGACGTGCCTCTAGAAATAGCATATTCACACCATTGCACGCGAGCCCCCATTGTACGGGAAAATCGACTCGCCGGCGTCGTGAACGTCAAAGGCCATAAAACAAGGCCTCTTTGCCAGTGGCTCCGCGAGCAACCACGTGTCTGTGGCCAAAGCGTCCGCCGTCACGGTGGCGACGCGACCTCCCCCAGGTGCGCCATGCACGTCGATCGCCCGATTGCCAAGCTGCGCGATTGGCTGATGTTCGGACGAACAGACGAGCATTTGTCGCAATCGGCCAGAACATTTGTCACAATGAGCAGTTGTGCTGGCGGACACTGGTTTCTGAAAAAAAGAACTACGGCGGCCAGCGCGACCGCGACCTGATTGCTACCGGAGATTGTTGCTGCCAGAACGCACCGAAAGGGACGCCGCTGCCGAGGCTCGGCGTCGTGCATGCGGCCCATTGGCCTCATGTCGGCAAGACGAAAATCTGGCAGCGAGCAGGTCGAAAACAACAGAACACGCAGCGCGATGCATGGCCAAGGCGCTGCCGTTCACAACGTGCGACGGCCACGATGAGGCGTTCCGGGAGAAAACATCTTTCGCATCGCTGAGGAATACCCGCCGGCGTACGACCTTGTTTCGCTGGCTTGGTTTCGCGGGCCGAACGGATCGCACAAGACCGGCGGCCCTCGCGCCATCGGCGAGAAATCCAAACGGCTTTATCGTGCACGAACTCTCGATCGTCAATTCGCTGGTTGAACTTGCCGCCTC
>WGDQ01000628.1 GCA_015493185.1 Planctomycetaceae bacterium | reverse complement strand
TTCGACGGCCATCCAACCGCAGCTCCGCGCCATCGATGCCTACGTGCGGGTTGTAGGCATCGATGGCGCGGAGCTGCGGTTGGATGGCCGTCGAACGCTCGATCTGATCTTGGTCGTGGTCGTAGTTGAGAATGCCCGACAGGCCGACCACCGTATGAGCATCGATCAGCCCGGGCGTGACCACTTCGGCATCGAGCACCTCGAAGCCCTTGGGAACCTGGATCTCCGATGCGGCGCCGATCGCCGAAATCTTTCCGTCGCGCACAACCACCATGCCGTCCGTGATCGGCTTGCCGGCCATGGTGTAGATCGTTTTGCCACGCACGGCCACCTGTGCCATTGATGATGAACCGACCGCTGCCCAAAGCCCTAGCGCAATCACCGCCAGAGCAGAATGTCGCGCAATCGCCACCGGCCGGAAGGATCTCGACCAGCCGCGTTGTCGGCCAGTGAGCTGAACGACTCTTCGGAACCGTCGCAGACCGGACACACTGAAGAAACCGGGCACGTTACTCTCCTCCTTGTTGCCTGTTGTCGTTTCCGAAGCAGCACAGATAGGGCGACTGATCATGTCCGGCGCCGAACCCACCCACAGCATACAGGTGGTCTTTGGGATCGTTTCGATCGAACACTTTGACTCCCTCGACCCAGGTTTCCAGCACCTTGGAATAAACGCTCAACGGGTCGCCGTCGAGAATGATGAAGTCGGCGTCTTTGCCCGGTGTGAGCGAACCGATGCGGTCGTCCAGGTCCAATATTTCGGCACCGGCCAGCGTGAGCGCTTCGAGCGCGGCTTTGCGCGACATGCCGGCTCGCACACCCAAACCTGCCATGCGGCGGAACACCCGGGAGTCAGTGATCCAGTCGTCGGTATGAAACGCCACCCGTACGCCGGCCCGTTCGAGCACGCCGGCGGTTTTGAACGCGACGTCGAGCGCTTCGAGCTTGCCCCCCGGCGAGTCGATCAAAATGATCGAACAAGGCGCGCCCGCTTTGGCGATTTCGTCGGCCACTTTCCAGCCATCGCTCACGTGGTGCAGCACGACCCGAAAGCCGAACTCTTGTGACAGCCGCAGCACGGTCATGATGTCGTCGTGGCGGTGCGTGTGATGATGCACGACGCGACGACCTTGCATCGCCTCGACGAGCGCCTCGAGATGCAGGTCGCGCGGCGGCTGTTTCGAGGGATCGTCGCCGGCGCGTTTCACTTTCGCCTGATACTCTCGGGCCTTGATATATTGCTCGCGCACAAGAAAAGCGCTCTTGCCGCGCGTGCCGGGAAACGGGGGATCGCGCTGCGGATTGGTGCCGTTGGCCATTTTCAATCCGCCCATCGGCTTGCCATGCTCGTCGCGAATGAAAATGTCTTCGATCCGTTTCGGCAGCGGTTTGAAGCGGAGTTTTACGTAGATGGTTTGCCCGCTGATCAGGTGCCCCGACCCCGGCATGATATTTAGCGTGGTCAGGCCGCCGGCCAATGCCCGCTTGAACCCTGAGTCGAGCACGTTGATCGCGTCGTAAACCCGCACGCCGGGCTGAATCGGCCCGCTGCCGTCGGCGGCCCCGATGCCCCCGATGTGGCTGTGCGTGCAAATAAGGCCGGGCATGAGCACCTTGCCCGAAACGTCTACGGTTTCCGTGC
This sequence comes from Planctomycetaceae bacterium, assembly GCA_015493185.1. GTDB lineage: Bacteria > Planctomycetota > Planctomycetia > Pirellulales > JAEUIK01 > WGDQ01. The sequence continues at coordinate 752 of WGDQ01000628.1, read as the reverse complement.
CCTCGGGCAATTCGACCTGATCGCTTGGCCCGACGGCCACGATCTTGCCGTGGTCGATCAGCAGTGTTCCGCACTCGATCGGTTCACCATCGATCGGCAACACCTTCGCCCCGACAAACGCTCGTGGCTGGGCCTTGGCCTGAGAAACAGAGATCCCACCCCAACACATCAGCAGGGCAATCGCTGTGCTGTAAACAGCTTTGGAACGCGACAGACAGTTCATCAAACAACCACTCATTTGCGCGAAAAGCCTATGGAACACGAACCGCCGGACCGGCCGTCGCCTGTACCTACTGCACATGCCACCAAGATGGCGACAATCCACCGGCAAGGCGACCGCCTGGCGGAAAAAGCGAAGACAGACGGACACCGCACGATGCAGCACCAGCCGATGCAGGTTTGCCATGCAAGGGCACCCTGCCCGCAACGTGCCGCCCCCGTCGTTGCGACGACCGGAAACGGGCGACACAAACAACAATACGCGATCCGCCGCCCTTCGGCCAGCAAACCCGTTTCGCAAGTGTAGCGTAAAGCGGCTTCGCCCCCCTCGATCAGGTGCTCCGGCATCACGGCAGCTACCTTCCGCACAACCGCTACAGCGGGATCGCCACACCGGACAGCAGTCGTTGGTGTTCTGCTCTGATTTCGCCATAAAAGCAGAAGTATTTGCGCCTGGCTTGGACCGCTCAGAAGACGCAGACACCGGAGCGTCGACACCGGTATAAAGTCGGAACGAAAGACGCTACAGGCCC
>WGDQ01000627.1 GCA_015493185.1 Planctomycetaceae bacterium | reverse complement strand
TCCCAAAGGCATTCTAGGACGTATTAATCGCCTGTTGCCAAAGTTCATACGTTTCTAAAAGGCGCCCCCTCCCCCCCAAAAAAAGCCAAGCCCTCGCAAAACCTCCCAGACAGGCCCTTCTCTCGTTCCGCAGATGCCACGTTGCGGCGCGGCTGCACATCCTGAGGTCCTGTTGCCGGGCGTCCCGCGCGGGCGACCAATTTCATCCCGGCATGCTGCTAGTTGAGATCGCTACGGTTGCGCATCTCCCAGAGCAAAAAACCTCGAAAGCAGCAAGGCCTGATACGCCCACCCAGAGGCATCTCGCAATCTGACAATTCGGACGATCGCGCGCGGCGTTGCGATTTCTGCTGAACGCCGTAGCGGCGGCGTCCGGACCGTGCTCACCCCGGCCAAGGCGGCCAGCCCATGGGACGCCCACCGAGAAGGTGGATGTGGATGTGAAATACGGTCTGCCCGGCATGCGGTCCGCAGTTGATGACGAGCCGATAACCGTCCTCCAAGTCAAACTTCTCGCGAGCCAACCGGGAAGCGATCCGAACCAGGTAGCCCACGAGTTCGTCGTCGGCTTCCTCTAAATCGTTCAGCGTGGGGATTTCTTTCTTGGGAATGACCAGCACATGGACGGGCGCCTGGGGATTGATATCGTGAAAGACCAAGCAGCGGTCGTCTTCGTAGACGATGTTGGCCGGTATTTCCTTGTCGATGATTTTGCCGAAGATCGTTTTTTCCGACATCGTGCGATGCAAACTCCTGCTCGAACGTTTGAGCTAGTCGCTAGACGTACTTCACAGCTCTACCGCTTCCACCATTACGAAAACAGTCACCCGATGTTGGCTACGCCCCCTGGTCGCGTCGAACGACATTGCTGTATTCTCTACTTCTGCGTGCTTCCGCCGCGTTGCTGATGCACGCCGCACTGTCTGTTCGTGCTGTAGCTGGCTTTGATTCGCCGTTCGTTTTGCCGAGGCCAAGAATCATTCTTCTTTCAATGGTTCTCTGGCGAGGTGGTAGCCACTTGGTCGAGCGGAACGGCTTCGTCTTGTAGCAAGATGGGTATCTCGTCTATCACCACATAGGCGACCGTACCGTCTTCCCGCACCAACGCAGCGTCAATCCGGTCTTGAACCGGCTCGCCGCTTCGGTTGCGAAGTTGGCCTCGTTCAACGGCCGCATTGAGCGATTGAACCAAGGCTTCGTCGGCAACAGCAAGCGTCTGCTGCGTTTCCGGACAGCGCAGCAACTCGATAAATTCCTGGCGGATCATGGATGGTCCCTCTCACAGGATCCTGCGTTCGCACGACACTGCGATTCATCACAGGTTGGCCCGGTCTATCGACGGGGGCACACAACAAGATGCGCGATTCTCACAGCCTCCTAGCGTCGCGAATCGAGAGCCGTGTTGCAAGGGCTGACCAACGCCAAGGGCTCACCAACGCACGGAACTGCCGAAGAAGAAGCAACTCGAAAACTGCCGCTGGGGCATGAGATCGCCGAAAGACGGAGGTTCGCTTTCGCGCAGAGCCACGGTTCCACATTTTCCGTAGCCGGCGGCGAATACCGTGGGCTGAACACGTTTGCTTACAACACACAGCGACGGCGTCATCCGCCTCTTCATTCTTTGCTGCTGTGTGTGCTGGTCGCAGCATGCCTGCTTCGCCGTCTCGGCCCCCGCTTGGATAATAATCGATCTGGCCATACTACGGACCGCCCAAGACCGGCAACGAGCGATCGTGCGGCAGCTCGACCGGCAATCGCCCGGGATCGCCTGAGATTGCCCGGGCTGGCTAGATTCGTCTGCCCTCCCTGCCTGCTTGGTCAGGCTGTCTTGCCGTCCTGCATACGTCTTCCCCCGAATCTGCCATCGGTGCCCATGCGATCACGATCACCCAGATGTTTCGCGTCGCGGCCGAGCCGCGGTTTATGTGAGCCACGGCCGAATGCCGATGAGAACGATAATGCCGGGCGATTCAGCCTTGGCGTTCGGGGCTGCGCAGCACAGCACTCTTGTTGCGGCGCATCGGTTCTGTGCCGGCGCATCGGACAACAGCCCTGTGAAAAGAGCAAGCGGAAACGCCTTGTTGGCCGTCGCAGCCAATCGCACTGGGCTAGCATTTTTTTACTGTGGCCCTCTGAACCACTGCCACGCGATGGCCTTTCACCCGAACCTGGCCGCAGAAGAAACACACCATGCTGAAGCGGTGCGCTGGGCCAATTACCAGCGCGCGACAGCAACCCAGCCAAAGTGATTCTCATTGCGATAGACAGGGGAGCAAAGCAAACAGGAGGCGCCGCCATGCGACGCAAGCTCTTGTTGGCCACGTCGATCGTTTTTCTGGTGTCTCAAACCGCCAGTGCCGACGACGTTCGCTACTACACGGAGAACGGAGTAACCTACCGCGAAACACGCCGCGTTGTGCGGCGACCTGTTTCTGAAACCCGTTTGGAACGGCGTGAAGAAACCGTGTATCGCGAACGAACGGTTACTGAATACCAGGAAACAACTCGCGTTTGCTCGGTCCCCGTCACTGAGTATCGATGGGAAGCACATTGGGCAGGCCGGTGGAACCCATTTCGCCAACCGTATCTAGAGTATCGGCTCGTGCCCTATACATATTGCAAGCCGCGCACGGAAGTGGTGCGCGTGCCCGTCGTCCGGCGAGAAATGGTTCCCGAGAAACGCATCGTGCAAGTGCCGGTAACAACGCTGCGGTTTGTTGAAGAAGAGCAGATTTCTCGCGTCGCGGTCTCGGGCGGCTCGAACGGCCTGAGTCCAACGTCATCGCCGTCGTACATCGCGAGTCGCGATCGGATTGGGGGCGTGAGCCGCTTGGAAAGCGACCCACCCCGCTACGGCAATTCCGGCTGGCGATCGGTTGGCACCGTAACACTCCGACGTTGACGTGCTGCGGCACTTATGCTTGCAGGGCCGTGATACGGCCGATGCATGGCCCCACTAACCGGCGGCACACCGCGATGCGGCTTGCGCTTTTTTCTCGCCTGCAATCGCTGGTTGGCAGATAACCGAACACCACGCGACATGCGGGCCGCACCGCAGCGTGGCTCAGCGAGCCTTCGTGCGTGTGCGGCGGCGGCGAGGCGTTTTGGCCGTCGACCATTCTTTGGTAAGGATCTCGAATACCTCTGGCGACTCGTAGCGAATAATGCCCTTGCCTTCGGGCATGGGGCCAATCAGGCCGCGAAAAACCGGTAAGCCCCGCAGCGACAGGTCGGTGCTGCAATCGTCAACGCCAATCTGGGTGTGCATCTTGAGCAGCGATTCGGGCTGCGTGTACTCCTTGATGCGCAATTTGCCATCCGCGGCCCTCGTCACAACGCGAAAAACGGCTTTCTTCATCGCTAAGGCTTTCCTCTGTGTCCGGTAAGGTGCTCGCAAAACGGGTTGCTTTGCGAACGTATCGGCAAGAGAAAAGCCAGGAAAGAAAGCAATTTGGCCGCCGCGCCATACGGCCATCATTCCGCAGAGCCGTCAAAACGCATGCACCACCGAAGCCCGTTACTACTGGCGGGTTTCAGGACGCTGCTGGGCCGATGCAGTCGACCGATCGTTCCTAAGCCACCGACGAGACGGATTGTGCGGCCGGCGATTCCCGCAACATCGGCAACAGCCGTTCAAGCAACAATCGCAAATCGGTATCGGTCACGATGCCCACCAGTGCCTTGTCAGCCAACACGGGCAAGCAACTGATGCCGTGCTCTACGGTAATCGTTACGGCCTTGTGCAGCGGCGTGTCAGGCCCAATGGTGATAAGGTCGGTGCTCATGATCTCCGCCGCGGTGATCATGGCCAGACGTTCGGGATTCGGGTATTTGTCGGGGCCAAAGCACCGTAGCACGTCGCGGTCGCTGATCACGCCCACCAAACGGCTGGGGGCGTCGCGGTCGGTCACCAGCAGATGACGGTGACCATTTGCGTGGAACAATTTGACGACGTCGAGCACCGAATGCGAACTCGGCACGCATTGAGGATAAGGCGTCATGATTTGTTCAACAATCAAGCCGCCTTGGGCTCGCCAGCGATCGACATCTCGCAAAACACTAAGAATCTTTGCCCGCTTTTGTTCCACGCGATTCATCGTCACCTCGACTCCCCAAAAGAGTTTTGCCCACGCAGTGCCTGCACCCACGCACAGCACCGTAAGAAATGGAAAAACGGGAAATGGTCAGCCCGTGCCACGTGGTTACCGGCCTTCTTCCGCCACCGCGACCGTTTCCCCCGCAATTCCGGTCTTCGGTGACCTGTTTGCACCGCTGCCACATCGGACTTCGGCTCTCGGAGCCCCGGCCCCACTCGATCGGCCAGTGGCCGAGCCAGACACCGCGAAAGCGTCGTCGCAACACCAGCCAAGCTGAAAAAAAAGAAGCTTCTGGCTCCACTGCTGCCGGACCTGTTGCCACGACGTCGCGCACGGGTTTACCGGCGCCGGCCGAAGACGGCACGTCTGTTGGCCATGCAAAGCGTAGGTCACGCGATGTAGCGAGGCAAATACAGCACGGCACGACATCGCAGACGCCTGAAAAAAGGCAGATATGTCATATTCGGCCTGTGGGCTGGCGAATGAATCGTACGGTTCGCTGGTGCAATGCGGTTGGAATGGTCGTGAGCACCACCGACCGGACACATGTGCGTTCGACACGCGCTGCGCTGCTCATGGCAAGTTGAGCCCAAGCAACGCGCCGCCAATAGCCCACTAACATGCATGCCGTAGAACGGTTACCGGAAACGGCACTGAAAAAACTACGTAGTCGGCACCAACGAAGCGAAAAAAAGGGACAACCCGACCGCGAGGCGATTCCGCATGCAAAAGTCGCACGCAAAAGTCTGGTGCTTCAGCTACCGCAAGTTTCGGTTGCAACGTTTCGTGAGAAGAGAGCAACCAAGTCAGGAAAATGCGCTTGCACTATTTGGCGTTTTTGTCACGATAGCTATGGTTGGGTCGTGCGTACGCGGCACGACGGACGATCGGCCTGTGAGGTGGCCGGCGCTCTGGCATGCCGGTCGAAGCAGGAAGTGTCCAGCGAAAGGAGGTGATCCGTGCAATATGACTGTACAAGCCAGCGAGGTGGCGACGCCTAAGGGCGGTCGGCGGGCTGTCCGTCAGGCAGCCACCACATCGTAACGGATCGCAGAATGATCCGATGTACGAAGTTCGTAGGCCCGGTTTTCGCGCAATGGCCGTGAAAACCGGGCCTTTTTTTCACCAATGGCCAGCGTGCCGTTTACCCCACCCCATTCACTATTCACTGGCCACCACGTGCTGTACGAACCGCAACGCGACGCCTGCCAACGCACGAGCCGCAGCCGCCATCAGCGCGTGGCGTGTTTGCGACTCATGTTGCAAAAACGAAACCACCGCAAGCCCGGATCTTATAACGAGCGGTTAGCAAGTTCCGAAACAAACCAACCAAGTCGTTGTGCTCGAAAATCACGATCGTCGAGCAAGCGGCTCATGTGCGCGGCCAACAAACCGGCCTCACTGCTGCAATCAGGAGACGGCCCCACCGCAGAAAGTGCACGTGCATTCGAAACGCCGTGTTCGGCTCTTACGGCAACACGGCTCTTGGTTCCTAAGGAGCCGTTTTTCAGATGTTGGCGGCCACCTGTTCCCTGGCGTCAGCAAGGTGTGTGGTGCGAAGTAAACTCGATCGGTTATCTGCCGTTTCGGTCAGGTGTTTTGCCACGATCAGCATGGTCGAGCCATGCGCGGCAAGGCCGATTTAGATCGCTGCGAAAGACCGGAAACCCTGCCCTATGATCGGTTAAGAGAATGCTATAGTTGTCTTCGGATAAAGCAGCCATTTGCCGAGCCAACACTATAGTTCGTAGGAAGTCGAACGAGGCGGACGCATGCTGAATGTAGCCAACACGGTTGACCACATGGTGGGTACCGTGCGCGACGTCATGACCGAACGGGTCGTTACGGCCAAGGCATATGCCACCGTGGCCGAGGTAGCCACACAGATGGCCGAGGAAAACCTGCGCCGCATCGTTGTCGTCGACCGTGAGCAACGACCGCTGGGGGTGGTATCGCAACGCGACATTTTGCGACATTTTCTCACGAACGAAAGTGATGAGTCGGCCCCGCCCGGAGCAACCGAGGTGCAGGCGCTCATTCACCGCGAACGCCCCATTACCGTGGCGCCCAATGTCCCGCTGATCAAAGCCGCGCTCGTGCTGGCCGCCAACAAAATCGGCTGCTTGCCCGTGGTGGATGATGAAGACCACCTCGTAGGCGTGCTGACAACAACCGATCTGCTACGACACATCACGGGCTACGTTGGTGGCTCGGTCGAGGCTGCCTTTCAGATCTACACGCCTACGACTGCTGCGCAGGCTCGCATGCCGGCCTACATTCGTCAAAAGACCGGAGACTTGGTCATCCCGTTGTGTTGCATCAGCCACGTTGACAACACGACCAACTTCGTGCTGCTTGGCTACGATCCGCCGAGCGGGCGCATCTTGGTAAAATTTGTTGATGAATACAATGCGTCGGCCGGTGTGCTGCGAGCAAAACGCGATCAAGAATACCTGGTCATCCCGGCCAGTGCCTTTGTAGCACACTTCGATTTAACGGGCCGAACAACCCCGTTCGATGTCTCAGACCATCACGACGGGCGTTACCTCGTGCTTTCGCCTCGTTAGCGGCCGGTTGTCGTGCTTTTGCCAGCCCACAGTCGCTTCGGCCACGCCGCGCTACGAGCATGGCACTTCTGATCAGAGACCTTCGACTGATCAGAAACCTTCGACCAACAAGCTTTCGTTTCGTTGAAGGATTGCTTCGTCGGGCAACGAAAGCCGAGCCGGCGCCAGCCTGACGAAACCAGCCGCAGGCATATTCCGTCGACTATGTTGCGCTATGCACGGCGCAGCGCGATGCGGTTCCCGACCGCTCACAACCCAATCGACTTTTTCGACAGACCGGGCGCGGCCATTTTTAGCGTTTTCCGCCTTTCCACCGGGCACATGGTCTCGCGGAAGACGATTGGTTGCTTTTGCTTGCCTTTTTGTTTTGTATCGCACGAGTTGTTTCCAGGTAGTGGAACACTAC
>WGDQ01000626.1 GCA_015493185.1 Planctomycetaceae bacterium | reverse complement strand
CTGAAAGCCGGCCAGATTGCCGCGGCACGCATCGTGTTGGATCGAGTGGAAGGTTTTCGCTTGCCCGATTTCGCGACGGTAACACGCGATGGGCAGCGGATGATTTTTTCGGTTGGTCAGGACGGGTTGGCCCATCGCTACGTGTTGCGACCCTACGACTATCTGGAGCAATTCGGCGAATTGATCCTGTTTCATCTACCGCCCGAGCATCGCACGGTGGTGGTGCGCGGACAGCATCGGCTTGTCGATGGTCGTGAAGTGCAGATTCTGACGTTGGATCCGCCGACCGTCGACGAGTCGCTCGAGGCCGACGTCGAGGTTTCGCGTGGCTCGGATGGTGCTGCCAAGTGACGGGACGGGCCGAACACGCCCCCGGGCTCTTGGTGCTGCGGATTGCCGGTTGGTGCTGGCGTTGGCGTTGATGCTGGCGCTGGTGCTGAGGGCCGGTCGGGCGGCATGTGTGGCGGTGTGTCCGACGATCGGCGGCCACGCAGTCGCGGTGTGGGGTGGGCAACACGCCAGATGAATCGGTATGGATGCGACGCGGGCCGCGTGGGCCACAGCGAGCTGATTTGTTTCTCCCCGTTTCTGTCTTTTTCGCGCTGAGCGACCATGAAGATCAGTCGTCAGGCAATCGATCGACCTCGCATTGTGCTGGTGGGCACGGTGGTGGTGGTGCTGATTGCGGTGGTGGCCGCGCTGCAAATCGCGGTGCAGCGCTCACCGGCCATCAACACGGCCGTGGTTCTGGTGGCGGTGCCCTACCCGGGGGCTGAGCCTACCGAGGTGGAAGAGCAGATTACGCGCAAGATCGAAGAAGCGCTGCAAGGGCTGGACCGCGTGGATTTTGTCGCCTCGACCAGCATGCGCGGATCGAGCGTAACGCAGGTGGTGTTTCTCGATGGCGTGGATGGGCACGAAGCCAGGACCGACGTTGAGCATCTGGTGAACCAGATTCGCAACGAGCTGCCCGTGGGCCGCGAGATTCAGCCGCAGATCATGAAGATCGACTTCGAGAGCGCGCCGATCATGCTGGTCACGCTGACCGGGCCGAAGGACTTCGACGAACGGGCGCTGAAGCAGATTGCCGAAGACGTGCAGGACGATCTGGAAAAGGTGCCCGGCGTGGCCAACACGCAGCTTTTCGGCGGCCGCGAGCGCGAAATTCACGTGAATTTGAACCCGCAACTGATGGCCGAATACGGCCTGACGATTGCCGAGGTGCGCGACGCGCTGCGTCGGGCGCACATCGAAGCGCCGGGCGGGCCGTTGAACTCGCAGCAGTTCGACAGGCAGGTGGTGTTGAAGACCAAGTTCCGCGGGGTAGACGACATTCGCGACGTGGTGATTCGCACCAAACAGGGCGTGGTGATCCGCGTGGGCGACATTGCCGAGGTGAAGGATACCTATCGGCGGCTGAAGAGCTTTGCTCAGTTCGATGGTCGCGACAGTGCCACGATCATTGTGAACAAAGAGTCGAACATCAATACGCTGGCCACCGCCAAGCTGGTGAAGCAGCGGGTAGCCGAACTGCAAGAGGAGTTTCCGCACGTCAAGATGTCGTGCACGCGCGATGTGTCGCAGGACATCGGCATCATGTTCAAGGTGCTGGGATCGAGCGCCGTTTTCGGCGGTTTGCTGGTGCTGGTGATTCTGACGTGGGCCATGGGCATGCGCATCTCGCTGCTGGTGCTGCTGGCCATACCGTTCAGCACGGCCGTGGCGCTGATTTTCTTGTGGGGCGCGAACATTCCGATCTCGAGCATGGTGATTTTCAGCTACATCCTGGTGTTGGGGATGGTGGTTGATGGGGCGATCATCGTGGCCGAGAACATTCACCGGCACATCGAACGGGGTGAGCCGCCGACGCTGGCCGCCAAGCGGGGAATTGACGAGGTGGGCATTCCGGTGATTGCCGCCGACTTGACGACCGTGGCCGCCTTTCTGCCGATGTTGATGGTGCCGGGCATCATGGGCGACTTCATGGGAATGATGCCCAAGGTGGTAAGCGTGGCGCTGCTCGGCTCGGTGATGGTCGATCATTTTCTGATCCCAGTGATTGCCAGCCTTTGGTATACGCGACAACCGTCGAGACACACTGTGGCGGCTGCCGAGAGAGACGCGCTGGGCGAGGGGAACCAGCGCACGGTGCCACACGGCGCGTTCACTCGGCTTTACCACCGGATGCTCGTGTATTCGATTGGGCACCGTTGGGTGGTGATGGCCTGCTGCGGGCTGGCCGTGGCATGGGCCTTTGCCATGATTGGCCTGGGCGTGATCGGCAAAACATTCTTTCCGCAGAGCGATTATGGGCAGTTCGAGATCAACTTCGAGTTGCCGCTGGGTTACAGCATCGAAGAGACGATCGAGGCCTCGCAGGTGGTGACCGAGCCGCTTTACGACTTGCTGGAAACGGGCGAACTGCGGCACTTTGTTACGGCAATCGGTTCGTCGGGAGGTTTGGCCAGCCGGTTGGAAAGCGATCCGGCCACCGGGCCCGAGTTTGGCAAAGTGATGTGCGAGCTGATTCCGGCAATGGAGGGACGCCGGCATCAGCGAGAGATCATTCGCGAGCTTCAGCAAAAGATCAAACCCTGGCCGGGGCTCATCTATCGCATCGAGGAGCGTGAAGAAGGCCCGCCGGGCGGTTACGACGTAGCCGTGCGATTGACCGGAAAGAACCTCGACCTGTTGGGTGAGATGGCCGGCATATTGACTCGGCGACTCGAGCAGGTGCGCGGCACCGTGGAGGTGGGCACCGACTATCGCCCCTTCAGCCCGGAAATTGTGATTGAGCCGAACCCCGACGTGGTGGGCTTGTTTGGGCTGAGTGAAAGCGACGTGGCGCAGGCCGTGCAAACGGCGGTGTTGGGCGATTCGAGCATCGAGCTTTCGATCGACGACGAGGATGTGACGCTGCGCATCCAAGTGGCGCCCGAGTTTCAGCAACACAAAGACAACTTGACCGGCATCACACTGGTGAGCCCCACCGGCATGCAGGCCACCGTGGGCGAGCTTTGCACGGTGGAGCGGCGCAACGGCCTGTATGCCGTGAACCGCTGGGAGCATAGCCGGGCCGTCGTGGTTCGGTGCGACGTGAAAGACGAGGAAAAAATTTACCCGGACGATGTGTTCCGCGTGTTGCGGCGAGAGATTTTGCCTGAGCTCGGGTTCCGGCCCGTGCGGGGCGACGCGATGAGCTTTCTCGGCATGCCGCACACACCGGCCGAAGGAATGCGGGCCACCTTCACCGGCGAGAACGAGGAACGCGACGAAAACATGACCTATCTGATGCAAAGCATGATCGTGGGGATCGTGCTCATCGCCGCGATTCTGGTCGTGCAGTTCAACAGTTTCCGGCAGGCGGCGGTCGTTTTGCTGACCGTGCCGTTGAGCTTTGTCGGGGTGATTTTCGGCATGTGGGTTTCCGACTTCACGTTCAGCCTGGCGTCGTTTATCGGTCTGGTGGCATTGACGGGCATTGTGGTCAACGATGCGATTGTGCTGGTCGATTTTGCCAATCAGGCGCGTGCCCGCGGGCTGAGCGTGAACGACGCGTTGATCGAGGCGGGCGTGAATCGCTTGCGGCCGGTGTTGCTGACCACGGTGACCACGATTGGCGGCATGTGGCCGCTGTTTCGCAACTGGTCGGGTGGTGCGGAATTCTGGCAGCCGCTTTGCGGCGCGGTGGTGTACGGGTTGGCTTTTGCCACGGTGCTGACGCTGGTGGTGATTCCCGTGGCCTATAGCCTGGCGTACTCGATACCCGCGGCAATCGGGCGGCAGCTTGGGCGAGTAGGCGTTTTGTTGCGAGGCCACCGGCAAACAACGACCGGATGAACGGCGCGAAACGCCCCGCATCGTGCAGAAGGCAATGATTGCACGCATGCCGGCCGGCGGGCGCCCCTGTGCGCCGACCGGCGATCGGCCGACGCTGCGAGATGAACAGTCACCGATGCCAGCGTGCATATGCAGGGCACCGACCCGCAGTTAGAAACGATCATTGCCGCGGGGTGGAGCAAGCGCGGCCTTGCGCCCTTCGACGGCTTAACGGTTTGCTGGAAGACCTGAATCGTTGGCAAGGGAGAAGGGAGAAAGGCGGAAAAAACCGGCTGGTTCGGACAGGGCCGTTGCAGACATCGTTGCAGGCAGATACGAGAGAAGCAGGTGCGGCTTGAAGCGCGCCGAGCTGCTCCCTGGTTTTTTGGATGGAGCTGTTTCAGCCAGAGCGACTGCTTCGACGATTCTTTATCGAGGCCGTTAGGCTTCGTCGTCGAAACGGATGTCGAGAATTTCGAAATTCAGCGTGCCGGCCGGTACGTCGATTGCGACGCGATCGCCTTTCTTTTTGCCAATCAGGCCTTGGGCCAAGGGGCTGGTGACGAGAATCTTGCCGGCGTCGTAATCTTCTTCACCCGCCCCGACAAGCACGAACTCTTCTTCGTCGCCCAAATCGAGATCGCGAACGCGGACGGTGCAGCCCATGACCACCTCGCCCTTGGGGAGTTTCGAGGGATCGATCAAGTGGGCCCGGTTCAGCTTATCGCGCAGCAGGTTGATTTTTGCCTGAAGCATGCCCTGCGATTCTCGGGCACCGTGGTATTCGGCATTTTCCGACAGATCGCCTTCGCTGCGGGCATCGGCCACGCGCTGCGCCAGCTTCGGCATTTCGACTTGTTCGAGATGCTCCAACTCGGCTTTGAGTTTTTCGTAGCCCGTTTTGGTCATCGGGACGCGATCAGACATTGTTGAAACCTCGTCTATTGTTTCTCACATCAAGTAGTCGCGGCATGTTGGGCCACGTGGCACCGTGGCCGCGCCGCGAAGGCGTATTGCAAGTATCGAGAAAGATGATGTCAACCCGTTTGGTTTGAAGGCGAACGATCGGGCCCACCGGGCCGGCGTGCGCAATCGCATCGCTGCCTTGGTGCAGACGGTGCGATCGCGCGCGAGGAGCCGCAAGGAGAAGAAAACTCGGGCAAAGCGGACAAGGGTGCCCGAACAGGTCGTTTAGCAGAGGTAGACGACTCGGCTGCGTGCTTCCTCTTCGATACGGATTTTGTTTTCTCGCGCCAGCCAGCCGACGGCCTGCATGACGACATCGCGGGGTTCGTCGATTTCCCGGGCCAATTTGGACAAGCTCAGCGGGCCGCGCTCATCCAACAACCGCCACACAGCCCCGGCGGTTTCACCAATCTGGTCGATGCACGAACTGTAAGCTGCCGTGGCCATCCGTGTACCTCCCCTTTTGCATGTAGAGAAGCAGCGTTCCTCGATCGGCGGCGGAAAAGCTCCGTGGTTGCTTTCCGGGAGCAAAACGTGCAGGCGTTGCGCTGTTCTCAGATCGACGGCGCACAACGCGGCGCCAGCCAGCCGCATGAGCAACACGACCGAGTTGCCTGACGACGCGTTATCCCGCTGCGCGGAAGTATACGCCGATGCCGGGTTCGACTCAAGCAGATATGGTCGGCACCCGAGCGAAGCGAGCGGTTTTGTATCCTGCGGCCGGATTGTCTATTTGGCGAACGGGCCCATGGCCATGGGGTGTGTGCGGCATCGCAAACCGGGCAAAAACTGGTCGGAATCACGTGACGCAGCTTGGTCGAGCTGGCCGGCTGGTACGGCTGCGAGACGCCGGAGGAATCGTCCACAGGGCGAGGGGCCGGCATGATAAAACGGCCGAATGCGACCGGACCGCTCGAATAGCGCAAAGATCCAGATCGATTGTGTACCTGCGGAGCGCGCGGCAAGGGTGCCGGGCGTACGGAAGAAGCGGGCAGATAGGGAGATAAAAAGAGAAGAGCCCCGGCGGTCGGCTGCGGGAAAATCGACCGCGGGGGCTCTCGGACCGTGAAAAGATGGTGCTTGCCCGCGACGGGCTTTTTTCGCCGTTGGGCGTGGCGGCTCCTAAGATTCACGGTGCCTCGCCGCAGATGGGCGGGCGAACTCTTCGCCCCGGGCGGCGGGAACGCCTCGGGGCGGCTGGGTCGCTTCAGTGGGAGAAGACTATTCGCAGATGGCGTGCCAAAGGTGCGACGCGAGGCGGGCTTTTTGGGTATCCGGTGGGCGTTACTGCATGCGACCGCGGGCCGAGTTTGTGTTGCAACTGCCAATGGCGACAGATGTTGTTGAAGGCCACCTCGATCATTGGGCTGGGGCAGTCAGGAACGCGGGGGGGCGCCATTTTGTGGATGGTTGGGCCGGGCGAATGGTGCAATCGTCTGGGAGTTTGTAAAGCTTACAACGCGGCGCCGCTGGGATCGTAAAAACGCCAAACGTCAGGCTCCCTTCTGCTGAGTGGCGGCTGTGCCAGCGCTGACAAAACGAGGGGGTGGAATGGGGGCACGCGAGTCGCCGGAACGTGGTGAACGCGACATCAGCCGGAACGACGCGGATTGGCCGGCACACTGCGACGGTATCTGTATCTGTCTGTATCTGATCTGTGGGATGGGCGCGAACCCAGGGGCGCGGAGTGCTTTCAGTGCTGTCGTCCCCAGCCAGACGCCCATGTGCCGGCGATGACCGAGGGGCTGGCGATTCGCGTCGCGATCGTGATTGAGTCGCGATCCGCTTTGGGGCGAGGTCTTCCTCGTTTGGCGGCCCGCTTTGTCTCATGGTCCGCTTCCTGCCGCGATTCTCTTCTGTTTTATGGCCTGTCGCCGACTTCCGTGGTGGTTCCGTGGCGTGTAGCGACGGCGGGCTGTTGAAACCCGCGCTGCTGAAACCGCTGCTGCGCAGGCAAGTGGCGAGGGGCATGGCGACAGGTAACCACATGCATTTACGATTCGTGCCGGCAGCGGAACACGCGGTTATCGTACCGGCGCGGCAACATTGCGGGAACCGGCGGCTACGGATCGGTGGCCGCCGGCGGTCCGTAGT